>CAJXVT010000051.1 GCA_913062575.1 uncultured Flavobacteriaceae bacterium
ACAGCTACTGTGATCGCATTACAGCAGAAAGCACAACTAAGATCAGATTCTATTAGAGTAGCACAAGCAAAAATTGTGGCAGATCAAATTGCTAAAAGAAAACAAGACTCTATTACTACTGTGATCGCTTTACAACAGAAAGCACAACTAAGATCAGATTCTATTAGAGTAGCACAAGCCAAGATTGTGGCAGATCAAATTGCTAAAAGAAAACAAGATTCTACAGCTACTGTGATCGCATTACAGCAGAAAGCACAACTAAGATCAGATTCTATTAGAGTAGCACAAGCAAAAATTGTTGCAGATCAAATTGCTAAAAGAAAACAAGATTCGATTACTACTGTGATCGCATTACAGCAGAAAGCACAGCTAAGATCAGATTCGATCAAAGTAGCACAAGCGAAAATTCTGACAGAACAAATTGTAAAAAGAAAACAAGATTCTACAAATAGAGCAAATGCTTTACAGCAGAGAACTCAATTTCAAACAGATTCTATTAGAATAGCAAAACTTATTCATGATGAAATAATTAAAAGAAAACAAGATTCTTTAATAAATTTAGTTGCCGAACAGAACTTAGATAATGCTCTAAACACAGCTGTAACCAACAACAATACTGTAAACAGAAACAAAAACCTGTTGCTAAACAACCCTGATTTTGTAAAAGCAACCAAAGTATATGACACGATGCCATATATAAGAACAGGTAATTTGTTAACTAAATTTGTAAAATCACAAATTGATTTAAAACAAGGTCAAATAGTTTCTAACGTATTAAAAGTTGTAAATATTGGTAGGACTCCAATAACTTTCTCGGCTGACTTGCTTATTCCGGCTGCTTGGACAAGAATAGACGATCCTGAGAAAAAGTACATTGCCAAACAAAATGACACCATTATTGTTCCTATTATTATTAGTCCAACAAAACTAGTTAATGGAAATACAGAAATTATTATCAATTCGTTTTTAATTGGATCTGAACAGCAGCAATTGGCTAATAATTATTTCTCTTTAAAAACAAAAAAGGAAGTGTCATGGAAAATTGAGTTAAACGATAGACAAAATGTTTATTTAAAGAACGATGAAAAAGACAAACGCTTTAAGTTTAGAATTAATAATACTGGGAATTATAAACAAGATTTATTTATAAACTACTCGGTTCCTAAAAAAGACCTGTACTTATCAGATACCTTAGGAAATATAATTAAAAAACCTAATTTAACCTTTAGCTTAGAAGCTGGAGAGAAGAAAAATTTTGATTATTTGGTTACTTTTAAAGATATGAATAAGAGAAACTTTAGAAGAATCTCTTACAGTAATTACTCTCCAAATAAGATTAAAGACAAAGAAACACATAATTTAATTATTAATACAAGTGAACCAAGACTTGATAAAAACTCTTCAAAGAAGAGAACAAAAGTTAGTTTTGTAAAGCTACCAAATGAAGTAAGAGATAATCTATACGGATACCCATATCTACCAATAACGGTTTTATTAAACGCACAAAACATCTTAAATGAGCGTTCATTTTTAACGTTGAGTTTGAGAGGGTTTAAACAATTAAACAAGAATGCAAATATTATGTATTCTACTGATTTTAGTTATAGCAACTCATATTACACCAAAAACATTTTGAATGATGCACCTTGGTATATTGGTTATTTTGATGAAAAGAAAACTTTAGAAGTAGGTCAGATTGGGAATAATTTAATAGGAATCTCTAGTTCTGGATATGGTGTTAAAGGATCTTATAAAATTAATGATTCCAATGAGGTTGGAGCATTTTATGTGAATTCAAATGGATTTATTGCTTCGAATAGTTCAATTAGTTTTGGTGCTTGGCATAATTATGTACTTAATGAAAACGTGAAATTAAAATCGCAATTTGGTAGAAATATCAATAGTATTTCTAACAGAACTATCAATGTTTTATCCTTTCAACCATTAATAAGAGTTGGAAAAAAACATAGTATTTCTATAACGAGTTCATTTACAAATAAAAAAATGGACAATGAACCAACCTATTTTAATCCAAATGGTTTGTTAATTGGAGTAAGTTATAATACAAAATTTTTAAATAAGAGGCTTGGGGCCAATTTTAGTGCAAGATATAATAATAGAGATTTTGGTTTTGGAAATTTTGATAGGTTATTCTTCAACCAAAGAACAACGTATAAGTTAAGTGATAAATGGAATACTTTTCTTTCAAGCAACTACCAACAATCATCTAACTATAATCCTTTTACAGGGGATGTAAATTATTCTCAGAAATCATTTTTTAATAATTTAATATTTAATACAAGAAGTAAGGTTGGAAGCTACCAACCTGGTCTATTTTATGAGTATAGAGAATTTCCAAATAGCATTATTCACAATAGAGGATTAACATTTAGATTTTCGAGTTATAACTATGAAAAACAATTTTTAAATTCTTTTTATCTAAAAGCTGGATACACAAAACCAACATTAAACAATATTCAAAATAGAGATTACTTTAATTTTGAATTATCATCGTTAACAAGATTTAGAACTTGGAACTTTAATGCTAGGTATAATTTAGGTGCTTTCTCTAGCTTAACCTCTCAACAAGCTCTAAATGACTTCATTACACCACAATCATTAAGAATCTCTGCGCAAAATCAATATTTATTTCCAAACAGAAAACTAATTGTAGAATCTAATGCAGTGTATAGCTTCAATAATGTGTTTAACAATCATACTTTGGGTATTTATCCTACTTTATACTTTTTTAATAAAACTGGTTGGAGATTTGGAATGAGTGCAAACTATACATTTACAACAAGTGATTATAGTTCTGTGTATGACCCAATTGATAACCAAAGTGGAGATCAATTTAATGGTTTATCACAAACAACAAATACTAGTTTTAACTTAAACTTTAGTCTTAAAAAGGACTTTGGTATTCCAATTCCTTTTGTAGATAAAACAGCGGCTACTGCAAAGTTCATAGCCTTTTTAGATGTAAATGGTAATGGAACATTAGACAATGATGAAACCACCTTAGAAAATGTTGTTATAATCGTTAATAAGAAAGAAGTACTTACTAATTTTAATGGAGAAGCTGTTATTAAAAATGTTTTAAAAGGTGAATATGACCTGAATGCTTTTTCTCTTGAAGACTTAAACGGCTGGTTTCCAAACACAAATAAAACTATTTTCATAGAAAATGATGATATAAAATACATTCCATTTGTAAGAGGTGTAAAAGTGTATGGAGATGTAGTATTAGATAGACAAAAAATTGCAGTTGCAGATGATAACCCTGTAGATTTATCTAGAATTAAAATTAGCGCCACAATTGGAGACAAAATATACAGTTCATTAACCAACAACAGTGGTCGCTTTGAATTCTATTTACCTTTTGGTGATTATGTTATCACTATGGATGAAGCAATTTTAAATGAACGATTGCAAATTACTAGGAACAATATTCCTTTAAAACTTAAGAATGGACAAGATGGAGTTTATGTGTCATTTTACATCATTGAAAAACGTAGAAAAGTAATTTTTACAGATTTTACAAAAAAGAAAAATTAAACGCATCTTTATTATTACATTTGCAAGTCCTTAGAAAAAACAATATCTAAGGTTAAATAATAGTAAATGAGACTACATAGAAATTTAACATACGCTGTAATTGATAGTATTAGAGATATCTTCAATGAAGGAGAATATGCTGGTAAAGCTGTAGAAAAAGCTTTAAAAAGAGATAAACGTTGGGGAAGTAGAGATCGTAAATTTGTCGCAGAAACTATTTATGAAATTGTACGTTGGAAACGTTTATATGCAGAAATAGCGAATGTAAACGAACCTTTTGATAGACCTAATCTTTGGAGAATATTCTCTGTATGGTGTGTTTTAAAGGGAATAGCACTACCCGACTGGAATCAAATTGAAGAAACTCCAACAAGAAGAATAAAAGGAAAGTTTGATGAGCTATCTAGAATTAGAAAATATAGAGAGTCTATTCCAGATTGGATGGATGAATTGTGTGTTTCTGAATTAGGGGAAGATCTGTGGACAAAAGAACTAGCAGCTTTAAACAAACAAGCTGATGTTGTCTTAAGAGTTAATACCTTAAATATCACTAGAGATCACTTAATAAAAGATTTAGCAAAAGAAGAGATTATTGCTATTGAATTACCAAATCATCCAGATGCTATTAAATTAGTAGAAAGAGCAAATGTTTTTAGAACAGAAGCATTTAAAAAAGGACATTTTGAAGTTCAAGATGCATCTTCACAATTAGTGGCTTCTTATTTAGAGGTGAAACCAGGAATGAAAGTTGTAGATACTTGTGCTGGAGCTGGAGGAAAAACATTGCATTTATCTGCCTTAATGGAAAATAAAGGACAGATTATTGCTATGGATATTTACGAAAGTAAATTGCGTAAACTAAAAGTGAGAGCAAAAAGAAATAAAGCACACAACATTGATTTAAGAGAAATCAACTCAACCAAAGTAATTAAAAAGTTACACAACAAAGCAGACAGAGTTTTGATAGATGCTCCTTGTTCTGGTATTGGTGTTTTACGAAGAAACCCTGATTCTAAGTGGAAATTGCAACCAGAGTTTATTGATAATATCAAAAAAATACAACAAGAAATTTTGCAGAGCTATTCAAAAATGGTGAAACCTGGAGGAAAAATGGTATATGCTACTTGTTCTGTATTACCTTCAGAAAATCAAAATCAAGTAAAAGCCTTTTTAGCCTCTGAAGCAGGAAAAGAGTTTATGTTTATAAAAGACAAAAAAGTATTAGCTTGCGAATCTGGTTATGATGGATTTTATATGGCATTGCTAGAAAAAAAATAAGTTTCATACTAATAATTGCTAAGTATGAAACTCCTATTGCTGAAAAAGAAATTTTTTAATAATTTAAAACTAAGAACATGATTAAAAAATTACTTTCTTTTTATTTCCTATTATTTATTTCATTTATTTCTTTCTCACAAGAGACTTATTATGATGATGTAAATTTAACACTTACTGGAGTACAATTAAAAGCGGCTCTAACAACTAAGGTAACGACAACACACACCAACAAGCTTGTATATACACCTGGTGTTTGGGAAGCTAGTAAAATTACAGATGAAAACTCTAGTAATACTAGCGAAGTAGTCTTAATTTATGGTTGGTCTAGTAGCGGTACTACAGCTAGAACTAGAGATAAATCACTACAACAAGGAAGTGGTGGCTCTGCAGGTAGATGGAATAGAGAGCATGTATATTCTCAATCATTAGCAAGTCCAAATTTCTCAACAAGTCAACCTGGACCAGGAACTGATGCACACAACTTACGTCCTGCAGATAGTGATAGAAATTCGTTAAGAAGTAATAAGAAATTCTCAGCTGGCTCTGGAAATTCTGCTATTGTAGATACACATTATTGGTACCCTGGTGATGAATGGAAAGGTGATGTTGCCAGAATGATGATGTACATGTATGTTCGTTATGGATCTCAATGTTTGCCTACTGGTGTTGCCCAAGGAAGTACTCAGTTTACTCCTGATGACATGATCGATTTGTTTTTACAATGGAATGTAGAAGATCCTGTTTCTGATTTAGAAAAAGCAAGAAACACCTACCATGAAGACACAGCAAATAATACGTACGCACAAGGAAATAGAAATCCTTTTATTGACAATCCTTATTTAGCAACCAGAATTTGGGGTGGAGATTCTGCACAAGATTTATGGGGGATTTATACAGGTAGTGATACAGAAGCACCTACTACTCCAACAAATGTTGTTGCAAGCAATCAAACATCATCTACATTAGACATAAGCTGGACAGCTTCTACAGACAATGAAGCAGTTACTGGATATAATGTGTATGTTGATGGAACTTTAACCTATCAAACAGCAAATACAACCTATCAAGTAACTGGATTAACTCCAAATACTTCATATGCTATTCAAATAGAAGCTAAAGATTTAATCAACAATAAATCTGCAAAAAGTACTGTTTTAAATGCTAGTACAACAACAGATACAAATGCGCCATCTGTTCCTACAGCTTTAGTCGCAAATAACATTGCAGGTACAACTTTTAAATTAACGTGGACAGCATCAACAGATGATACTGCAGTTACTGGTTATGATGTGTATGTAGATGATGCTTTTCATGCCTCAACAACAACGAACCCATATACAGTTACTGGATTAACAGCTTCAACAACTTATGCTATTACTATCTTAGCTAAAGATGCTGCTGATAATAAATCTGCACAGAGTACAGCTATTAACGTTACTACTACTGATGGAGCTTCAAATGGAGTTTCTGATTTATTTTTCTCACAATACATTGAAGGAGGAAATAACAATAAAGCATTAGAAATTGTAAATCTTACAGGTTCTGCTGTAAACTTAACTGGTTATACAATTAAAAAACAATCAAACGGAGCTGGAGATTGGATCAATGCTTATGATATTAGTAGCGGATCTGTAACTACCTTAAATGTAGGAGAAGTTTTGGTGTTGATTAACGGACAAGCAGATAATGCTGTACTAATTGCTGAAGCTGACATTGTGGTTCCTAATGATGGAAGTTTTCCTTATGGAGCACCAGTTAACTTTAATGGAAATGATGCTGTAGGTCTATTTAAAAACGATGTATTAGTTGATGTTATTGGAGAAGTAGATAATGGAAACAAACATATTGAAGATGTAACACTTGTTAGAAAAAGTGATGTTAATTCGCCAAACACAACATACACATCTAGTGAATGGGAGGTTTTAGGAAAAGATGATACAACTGGGCTTGGATCACACACTTCAACATTAAGTGTAGAGAAACTAGACAACGCAGCATTTAAAATGTATCCAAATCCATTAACTGGAAACTATTTAAATTTTGTACAAGTAAACAGTCAAAGAATTACTGCTATAAAAATCTACAATACAGTTGGGCAAGAAGTGATTTCTATAGAAAACCCTAAAAACACTGTAAACTTAAATGGTTTAAAGAGTGGTATTTATATTGTGAAATTCTATTCAGAAAATAAAATTGGTATTAAAAAACTGATCAAACAATAACTATAATTACTTTTAAAAAAAGCGGCAAAATTTTGCCGCTTTTTTTATACATAAAATTCAACAGAAAAAAGTAAATTTGCATTTTACAAAACAACACACAAACACACTATAAATGATTCATTTCTTTGGAAACCAAGACAGCAAAGTTTTTGCTGTTCAAACAGTAAAAGAATTATCTGCTGAAAGCACAAGCAAGTTAAACTGGCTTTTTGGCAATCAACCTAAAATAAACGCGGCGTCTCTTGACGCTTTTTTTATTGGACCTCGTGCAGCAATGATTACTCCTTGGAGTACCAATGCTGTTGAGATTACTCAAAACATGGGTATTGATGGGATTATCAGAATTGAAGAATTTGATGCTTCTACAGAAGATTTTTCTGATTTTGACCCAATGATTTCTGAGAAATTCAATGGATTAAACCAAGATAGTTTTACAATTGATATTCTTCCAGAACCAATTTTAGATATCGAAGATATTGCAGCTTACAACCAACAAGAAGGTCTGTCTTTAAGCAATGAAGAAGTTGAATATTTAGAAGGTGTTGCTACAAAAATTGGAAGAAAGTTAACAGACTCTGAAGTATTTGGATTTAGTCAAGTAAATTCTGAACACTGTAGACATAAAATATTTAATGGAACTTTTGTTATTGATGGTGAAGAGCAACCAACTTCTCTTTTCAAAATGATTAAAGAAACATCGAAACAATTTCCTAATGATATTGTTTCTGCATATAAAGATAATGTTGCCTTTATAAAAGGTCCTAAAGTGGAACAGTTTGCACCAAAAACTGCAGACAAACCAGATTTTTATCAAACAGAAGATTTTAATTCTGTAATTTCTATAAAAGCAGAAACACATAACTTCCCTACTACTGTAGAGCCATTTAACGGTGCAGCAACAGGATCAGGAGGAGAAATTAGAGACAGACTTGCTGGCGGAAAAGGTTCTTTACCTTTAGCAGGAACTGCAGTATACATGACTTCGTATTCTCGTTTAGAAGAAAAAAGACCTTGGGAACAAAAATTTGAAGCTAGAGATTGGCTATACCAAACTCCGATGGATATTTTGATAAAAGCATCAAATGGAGCTTCAGATTTTGGAAATAAATTTGGACAACCATTAATTTGTGGTTCAGTATTAACTTTTGAGCATGAAGAGAACTCTTCATCAAGTACATCAAAAGCAAGAAAACTAGGTTATGATAAAGTAATCATGCAAGCTGGTGGAATTGGATATGGCAAAGCAGAACAAGCGTTAAAAGACACGCCAAAAGAAGGTGATAAAATTGTAATTCTTGGTGGAGAAAACTACAGAATTGGTATGGGTGGAGCTGCGGTTTCATCTTCAGATACTGGAGAATTTGCATCAGGAATCGAATTAAACGCTGTACAACGTTCAAACCCAGAAATGCAAAAACGTGCTGCTAATGCAGTTCGTGGAATGATAGAAAGTGAAGAAAACTTCATTGTTTCTATTCATGATCATGGTGCAGGTGGACACTTAAACTGTCTTTCTGAATTGGTTGAAGACACAGGCGGAAAAATTGATTTAGACAAACTACCCGTTGGAGATCCAACATTATCAGCAAAAGAAATTATTGGTAACGAATCTCAAGAAAGAATGGGATTGGTTATTGCTGAAAAACATATAGATACATTACAAAAAATTGCAGAACGTGAACGTTCGCCGATGTATACTGTTGGTGATGTTACAACTGATGACAGATTTACTTTTGAATCTAAAACCAAAGGTGATAAACCGATGGATTTAGCCTTAGAAGATATGTTTGGTAGTTCTCCAAAAACAGTTTTAACAGATAAAACTGTTGTAAGAAACTATAAGAACCCAAGATATAAAACAAAAAATTTAGAGATCTATTTAAAACAAGTATTGCAATTAGAATCTGTTGCTTGTAAAGATTGGTTAACTAATAAAGTAGATCGTTGTGTTGGTGGTAAGGTTGCCAAACAACAGTGTGCAGGTTCGTTACAAATTCCGTTAAATAATGTTGGTGTTATGGCATTAGATTACAATGGAAAAGAAGGAATTGCAACTTCTATTGGCCACTCTCCTATTTCTGGTTTAATTCATCCTGAAGCTGGAAGTAGAAACTCAATTACAGAAGCACTTACTAACTTAATTTGGGCGCCATTAAAAGACAACTTAAAGAGCGTGTCGCTCTCTGCTAACTGGATGTGGCCTTGTAAAAATGAAGGTGAAGATGCACGTTTATACAAAGCTGTAAAAGCAATCTCTGAGTTTTCAATAGATTTAGGAATCAATGTTCCAACAGGAAAAGATTCGCTTTCTATGAAGCAGAAGTATCCTGATGGAGAAGTAATTTCTCCAGGAACAGTTATTATTTCTGCAGCAGGAAATTGCAATGAAATCAGTAAAGTTGTTGAACCTGTTTTACAGCAAAACGGAGAAAATATTTATTATATTAATATTTCTCAAGATGACTTTAATTTAGGTGGAAGTTCTTTTAACCAGACATTAAATGCCATTGGAAACCAAGCTCCAGATGTTAAAAATGCTAGCTTCTTAAAAAACACATTTAATACAATTCAGGATTTAATTAAAGCGGATATGATTTCTGCAGGTCACGATGTTGCCTCTGGTGGATTGATTACTACTTTATTAGAAATGTGTTTTGCTGACAGAAACTTAGGTGCCGATTTTAATATCTCTGCCTTACAAGAAGAAGATTCTATAAAAGTATTATTTTCTGAAAATGCAGGAATTGTTTTTCAAGCAGATAGTTCAGTTGAAACAATTTTATCAGAAAATAATATTGAGTTCTTCAATATTGGAACTGTAAATGATACAGAAAAAGTAACCATTAAAAACAATGAAGATACCTTCTCTTTTGATGTTACTGAAATGAGAGATGTTTGGTACAAAACTTCTTATTTGTTAGATCAAAAACAAACGGCTAATGATTTAGCCAAAGATAGATTTGAGAATTATAAAAATCAATCTTTACAATATACATTCCCAAATAACTTTACAGGAAAACTTCCTGTGATTGATGCTTCTAAACCAAAACCTAAGGCAGCTATTATACGTGAAAAAGGATCTAATTCTGAGCGTGAAATGGCAAATGCAATGTATTTAGCTGGGTTTGATGTTAAAGATGTACACATGACAGATTTAATTTCTGGCCGTGAAACATTAGAAGACATTCAGTTTATTGGTACCGTTGGAGGTTTTTCTAATTCAGATGTTTTAGGTTCTGCAAAAGGTTGGGCTGGAGCATTTTTATACAATGAAAAAGCAAATACAGCACTAAAGAACTTCTTTAAAAGAGACGATACATTGTCTGTGGGTATTTGTAATGGAGCGCAATTATGGATGGAATTAGAATTGATAAATCCAGATCATGAAGTGCATGGGAAATTACATCATAACAACTCTCAAAAACACGAGAGTGCATTTACTTCTGTAGCTGTACAAAAAAACAATTCTGTAATGTTATCTAGCTTAGCTGGAAGTACATTAGGTGTTTGGATTTCTCATGGAGAAGGGAAGTTTAACTTACCAATGAGTGAAGACAATTACAACATTGTTGCAAAATATGGTTATGATTCA
Organism: uncultured Flavobacteriaceae bacterium; assembly: GCA_913062575.1. Lineage (GTDB taxonomy): Bacteria > Bacteroidota > Bacteroidia > Flavobacteriales > Flavobacteriaceae > Polaribacter. The sequence continues at coordinate 10,651 of CAJXVT010000051.1, forward strand.
TATCCATCAAACCCAAATGGTTCTGATTACAATACAGCAATGCTATGTGACACAACAGGTCGTCATTTAGTAATGATGCCTCATATTGAACGTTCAACTTTTCAATGGAACTGGGCAAACTATCCAGTAGGAAGAAAAGATGAAGTTTCTCCTTGGTTAGAAGCATTTACAAATGCTAAAAACTGGATAGAGAATAAATAATTCTTACATACTTATAAAATAAAACAGCTTTTGATTCATTTCAAAAGCTGTTTTTTGTTAATTAAAAATTACATGTATTTATTCATGTTTTAAATATTGAATTAAATCAACTTTAGTAGCATTAAAGGCTTTCAATCCAACAATAACAAAAACGAGTATCGTTAATATGATTGGCGTAACAATAAAAGGTAGAACTGGCATATCAATCCTATACACAAAGTTTTCTAACCAATTTTGTATAAAATAATAAGCAATTGGTATTAAAATTACAGAAGCAATTAACGTAATCTTTAAAAAACTTTTAATCAACTGAAACATAATTTCTTTTACGGATGAGCCTAATGTTTTTCGAATAGCAACCTCTTTTAAGCGCTGCTGAATGGTTAATGTTGCTAGAGCAAACAAACCTAATAAGGATACTAAAATAACAACACTTGTTAATATTAAAAATAAGGTTTGTTGGTTTTGGTATTTTTTATATGTTTTAGCAAAACGTTTATTCACAAATGTTGGATTAAAAGGGTATCCTTGTTCTACATTTTCACTCCAATAATGTTCTATATATTTTAATGTTTCTTGAATATTTTCTGGATTAATTTTTAACTGCATCATTGTAAAGTTTCTTTTCATCCAATCAAAAGAATTCCAATGCATAAAAAAAGTTGGTGGTATTTTACGATCTAACCCTCTACTATGATAATCTTTAACCATCCCTATAACTGTTAGGTTTTTACCATCATTGTCTTCTCCACCAAAACCAATATTAATTTTTTTACCAATAGGATTGTCATAAATGTTAAATGCTTTAGCTAGACTTTCGTTTATTAGTATATTTTTAATTGTATCTGATGCTTTGCTTTCTTCTATTCCTCTGCCTTTAAGAATTTTAATATTCATTACATCAAAATAATTAAAGTCTATTGCATTTGCATTTGCTTGTACAAGAATATCTTTATAATCGACATTTGTAGACGATGCACTTCCTCCTCCAATGGTAAAAGAATTACTTGTGATTGATTCAATATTTGAATGTTTTGTAAGTTCGTTTTTTGCTAGCTCATATTTTTTAAATCGATTTGCATATTTATTGATTGGAATAATGATGACTTGTTCTCCTTTAAAGCCTAAATCTTTGTGTATCATATACGATACCTGTTTATTAATGATGATAGCACCTGTTAAGAAAAATCCAGAAATTAAGAACTGTACCCCTAACATTATATTCCTTGATAGTACTCCTTTTTTACTTTTTGAAACATTTCCTTTTAAAACTTCTATTGGTTTAAAATTTGAAAGATAAATTGCAGGAATACTTCCAATAACAACTGAAACTAATATGACTACCAATGCCACTTTAACTAATACATCTATTTCTACTATAGAAATTTCTGTATTCATAAAGCCATTAAAAGAAGGCAATATAAGTTCTACCAACAACACAGAAAATAGAAAAGCAAAAGCACCTTGTAAAACAACCTCTAAAGCGTATTGTCTTGTTATCGTCAATTTAGACAGGCCTAAGGTCTTCTTTACACCTACTTCTTTGGCTCTTTGAGTTGCAGAGGCAATAGATAAATTGATAAAGTTTACACAAGAAATTATGATTAATAAAATGGATAAAGACAACATAATAAGAATCAATTGATAATTTCCTTTTCCTTCTGGACCTGAACTGTCTGCTATTGATTTTAAACGGATATCTTTTAAAGGATCAAAAATAATTTCTGTTCCATATTTCTCTTCAAATTCTTCTATACTTAAGCCTTCTCTTTTTGCTTCTGGAATGATTGCATTTTTATACCAAACATCATTTGCTTTTTTAGTTATCTCTTTTATATCAGCTCCTTTTACAGTTTTAACAAATAAACTTTTATTAAAGCTACCCCAATCTCCTGTTGGTTCTTTTCGAAACTGAAATACAATGTTTGGCATATAAAAGTGTTTACCCACTATTTCATATACAGTTGTTACCACAAACTCTCTATTATAAAAACTAATGATTTTTCCAACTGCAGATTCTGTTCCAAATAAAATTTTAGCCTGTTTTTCTGATATAGCTAAATGATTTCTAGCGTTTTTAAATTTTTCTGAGCTTCCCTTAGTAACTTTAAATGGAAAGAAGTCGAAGAAATTTGAATTTCCTTGAATAATATTTCTAGTGTAAATTTCTTTGTCATCAATTTTCACAACAGTATCATCATACCAACCACCAGTGAGGTAAAAAGATTCTATTTCTGGAATATCTTCTTGATATTTTGCGCCTTCTACATTTGTACTATTATCCCATATTTCTCCATCAGACATTTTATGAATCACCCTATAAACTTCATTTGCATTTGCATTATTTCCGTTATAGCTTTGCTCATCATTAAGAAAGAGTAATACAATTAACAATCCTGCTAGTCCTAAGGTTAAACCCAATATATTGATTGACATATTTAGCCAATTCTTTTTACTATTTCTAAAAAATATTTTAAACCATGTTTTAATCATAACTACTCAAATTTTAAATATTTAATTAAATCAACCTTAGTTGCATTATAGGCTTTCAGCCCAACAATAATAAATACGAGTATTGTTAATATGATTGGTGTAATAATAAAAGGCAGTATTGGCATATCAATCCTATACACAAAATTTTCTAGCCAATTTTGCATAAAATAATAGGCAATTGGTATTAAAATTACAGAAGCAATTAATGTGATTTTTAAAAAGCTTTTTATTAGCTCAAACATAATCTCTTTTACGGATGAACCTAATGTTTTTCGAATAGCAACTTCTTTTAAGCGCTGTTGAATAGTTAATGTAGCTAGTGCAAACAACCCTAATAATGACATTAAAATAACAACACTTGTTAGTATGAAAAATAAAGTTTGTTGGTTTTGAGATTCCTTATATGTTTTTGCAAAACGTTGATTTACAAATGTTGACTTAAAAGGATAACCTTGTTCTACATTTTCCTTCCAATAGTTCTCTATATAAAGTAAGGTTTCCTCTACGTTATTAGAATTTATCTTTAACTGTACTCTACTAAAACTCCTTTTCATCCAATTAAGAGTATTCCAATGTAAAAAAAATGTTGAAGGTATTTCTCTATCTAACCCTAACGTATGGTAGTCTTTTACCATACCAATTACTTGTGCATTTTTATCATTCCCAGGCAACCAATCTAGTTGTATTTTTTCACCAATAGGGTCCTCATAAATATTAAAAGCTTTCGCTAAGGTTTCATTAATTAGCACCTTATTAATCGTATCTGATGCTCTATTCTCTTCCAATCCTCTTCCTTTAAGGATTTGAATATTCATAATATTTAAATAATTAAAATCTATGGCATTAATACTTGATTGTACTTTTAAATCTTTATATCTAAGATTTGTAGTATTCTGAGAACCTGCTACTCCAATGGCAAATGAACTGTTTGTAACGGCTTCAATATTTGGGTGCTTAATAAGTTCTTTTTTTGCTAAAAGGTATTTTTTATATTGATTATTGCTGTCATTCATATTCACCACAACAACTTGATCTCCATTAAAACCTAATTCTTTATCCATCATATAATTAACTTGTTGGTTAATAATGATTGATCCTACAAGAAAAAAACCAGAAATTAAGAACTGAATTCCTAACATTAGATTTCTTGAAAACACTCCTTTTTTACTTTTTGAAACATTCCCTTTTAAAACTTCTATGGATTTAAAATTAGAAAGATAAATTGCTGGAATACTTCCAATTACAACTGAAACTACTATAGCCAACAATGCAACTTTTACTAATAAATCTAATTCAAATATAGTAATGTCTTTGTTCATGAAAACATTAAAAGAAGGCAATAAAAGTTCTACCAATAACACAGAGAACACAAAAGCAACACCTCCTTGTAAAACAGTCTCTAAGGCATATTGTGCAGCCATTGTTAATTTAGACAGTCCTAGAGTTTTCTTAACCCCTACTTCTTTTCCTCTTTGTGCTGCAGATGCAATAGAAAGGTTTATAAAGTTTACACAAGAGATTATGATTAATAAAATTGAAAGTGATAACATAATTAGTATCAATTGATAATTCCCTTTCCCTTCTGGCCCTGCACTATTTGTAAGTGTTTTTAAACGAATGCTTTTAATTGATTCTAAAAGGGGAATTACACCTTCTTTTTCGATAAACTTACCTGGTGTAATCCCTCTTCTTTCAGAAGATGGCAACACGTAATTTTGATACCAAATAGCCAATGCTTTTTCCTCTATCACTTTTACAGTTGCTTCTTTTGTTTTTTTCACAAACAAGTCAGCACCAAAATTATCCCAACCTGGCCTATCTGGTCGCTTTTTAAACTGTATAATTATATTTGGCATATAATAATGCTTCCCTATAATTTTATATACTGTGGTTACAACAAATGTTCTATCAGCATACTCGAGCGTCTTTCCAATTGCAGACGTTGTTCCAAAGAAGGCATTCGCCTGTTTTTCTGAAATAGCTACGTGATTTCTTGCTTCTTTAAATCTATTTGAACTTCCTTCAGTAATTTTAAAAGGAAAAAAATCAAAAAAGTTGGAAGCGCCTTCTAAAATACTTTCAGAAAACTGATCTTTCCCATTCACTTTTACCAAAGCATCAGAATATCGACCAGAACTTAAATAGTACGCTGTAATTTCAGGAATTTCTTCTTTATATTTAGCTGCTTCTAAATGGTTACTAGAAGCCCAGAAAGTTTTTTCAGACATTTTATGAATTACCCTGAATATTTCTTCTTTATTAGGGTTGTTCGCATTGTAGCTTTGCTCATCATTTAAAAACAACAATACAATTAGCAGCCCTGAAAAACCTAAAGTTAGTCCAAGAATGTTAATCAACATATTTAGCCAATTCTTTTTACTATTTCTAAAAAATATTTTAAACCATGTTTGAATCATAACTATTCAAATTTTAAGTATTTAATTAAATCTACTTTAGTAGCATTATACGCTTTTAGCCCAACAATCATAAAGACTAAAATTGTTAGTGCAATTGGCGTAATAATAAAAGGGAGTATTGGCATATCAATTCTATACACAAAATTGTCTAACCAATTTTGTATAAAATAATAGGCAATTGGTATTAAAACTACAGAAGCAATTAACGTAAT
>CAJXVT010000052.1 GCA_913062575.1 uncultured Flavobacteriaceae bacterium
TGTCTTCTTTTAGCAATTTGATCTGCCACAATTTTGGCTTGTGCTACTTTGATAGAATCTGATCTTAGTTGTGCTTTTTGTTGTAAAGCGACAACAGTAGTTATAGAATCTTGTCTTCTTTTAGCAATTTGATCTGCCACAATTTTGGCTTGTGCTACTTTGATAGAATCTGATCTTAGTTGTGCTTTCTGCTGTAATGCGATCACAGTAGTAATAGAATCTTGTTTTCTTTTAGCAATTTGATCTGCCACAATTTTGGCTTGTGCTACTCTAATAGAATCTGATCTTAGTTGTGCTTTCTGTTGTAAAGCGATCACAGTAGCTGTAGAGTCTTGTTTTCTTTTAGCAATTTGATCTGCCACAATTTTGGCTTGTGCTACTTTAATAGAATCTGATCTTAGCTGTGCTTTCTGTTGTAAAGCGATCACAGTAGCAATAGAGTCTTGTTTTCTTTTAGCAATTTGATCAGCTACAATTTTTGCTTGTACTACTTTGATAGAATCTGCTCTTAATTGCATTTTTTGTTGTAAGGCAATAGCAGTCCTAACAGAATCTTGTTTTATTTTTAATAATTGTTCTGCTACAATTTTAGCTTGTACTACTTTGATAGAATCTGCTTTAAACTTAGCCTTTTGTTGAAATGCAATTACAGTTTTTATAGAATCTTGTCTGAATTTCTCTTTTTGAAGTTTTTGAGCAATTCTAATAGAATCTCTCCTGTTTTTTGCAGCAATTAGAGCTTTAGCTGTTCTAATAGAATCATTTCTAAGTCTCTTTTTTATGTTGTTCTGTGCTAATCTAGTTGAGTCTTGTTTTCTTTTTAAATTTCTAGCCGCTACTCTTCTTGCTTTTACAGCTTTAACAGAGTCACTTTTTCTAATAATGGCATTTAAACGAGCTAATTTTACAGCATTTCTATTCTCTTTGGCTTTTTTAGCAGTATTCAAAGAATCAACATTGATTCGTTGTCTATTGGTGTTCTTTTTAGGAGTATTGCTGTTAACTATATTTGCAAAATTTTTATATGAAAGTAAAATAGAATCTAATTCAGCCATTCTATCTGTTAATTCTTTAGCCGTTTTAGCAGTCAGTATTGCTTTTCTTTTTAACAACATAATAGAATCAGTTTTAGTAACGATTCTTTGTGTTTGATATTTTGTTTTAGGGATAAAGAGTACTGTATCTTTTTCTTGGGCTAAACCAGCAGAGGAGTAAATAGCTAGTACTAAGAAAAATATAAATTTATAAGACGTAAATGAAGGGGTTCTTATTTTCAAAATGTTAATTCACTTCTTCTAATCGAAAACGAATATTTAGCTTGTATACACCAGGATTGTATGTGAACCCAGGTTTAAACCTTAAGTCAACATCAAAACTATATTCATTATAATTTGTTAAATAGCTTCCAGGACCATTGACATTCTTTGTTCCACTCGCTGTACATGAACCTGCAGGTACAATTACTTGAGGTAACATTTCTTCAATAATATTTAAAATATCATTCACATCTGTAAAAGATCTAAAACTTGTATTCAACGGAGTTCCACAATTATTGTTTACTCTAACTTCTAGGTCGCTTATTGAAGGCTGGTCTGCATTTCCATTTCCATACAATGTAATTTCTTCCCATTTGTCAGCAGCAGTTCCTGCGCCAGAATTGTTTTCAATAAACATTCTTAACTTCCAAGAACAATCTAAATCAATTGGGTCTTTATTTTCTACTTTAACTCTTAGTCTAGCAACACTTAAAATTGTGATTCCTGCATTGTATTTTGAAAAATCAGTAAAAGTAAAATTAGCATCTACAGTTGCACTAGATTGTAATTCAACAGTTCCACAGTGGACTTGAGAATATGTTAGTGTACTAATCAATAGCAAACTGATAACTATAATTTGATAATATGCTTTTTTTAATGTCAACAAAATTGAGTTATAATAAATAAGGATGTAATTTAGTAAATTACATCCTTATTTCTATGTTTAAAGGGATATTTTTTATTGGTCTTCCAATAAAATATATTGAACATACATGGTATACACTCCACCTTCAGCATATTCAAATCCAGTAGCAGCAATACCTGAGGTAAGACTTTCTGATGTTGTACTGTCAGCTTCAAAAGCATTTGGGAATGTTGCTGGTAATTTTGGCATGATTCTATAATCCATTACATAATAAAAGTCAGAAGTTGTTCCTGAATTATTTAAGTATGTACCGGCAGACATAGTGTCACCAATTCCAGTTGTTCCTGCATGTCCAGCAATATATTTGTTGTCAAGAGCTGGAGGTGTTCCAGATCCATCATCGTTTACAAATAAACTATTATTTCCAGATGCACCTGATTGATTTGTAGCAAATGCAGAACTGTAATCTACAATTGATGTTCCAGCAGTACCACCGTTATTTTGTTGACTTTGTCTTAATTCAAGTAAACTTAAAGGTAAATCAGCAACTGAATTAGAAGTAGCTCCATAACTTACTTGTTGAGACCAAAATCTGTTTCCAGTATCAGATCTTCCAACTGCATATAAATCCCAGTTTACAGTTGCGCTAACTTTTAAAATTGTAGCTCCATATTGAGTGATTCCAGCTTGATATTCACCGATTTCATCAAATACAAATTCAATTTGGTTTGGTGTCGTCATTTCTAATTCCAATACTGGTTGCATGTCTAATGTAATAGTCACGTCTTTTTCGTCAACTAATTGAGCGCTTGCTGTAGTAGCAAATCCAATTAAGACAACTGTCGATAATAATTTTGAAAAATTTCTCATAATAAATAATAATTAAGGGGGGGGTTAAAAATGTTAATTAATTTCGAATTCTAGTTTAGCTGCCTGAATTTCTTCAGAGTCTTCGTAATCTAAGACTCCAACAGCTAAATATTTTCCTTTTCCTAAGCCTTTAAGAGAAAAACTAAAATCTCTTACTAGGTCAGGAATGATTGTGAATTTTTTTACTTTAAGACGTTGTTGAACGCCAGTGTCTAAGTTTGTTAAATCTATATATGATGTGCAGTATGCAATTCCATCACCTGTGTTTTGTACTTCTAAGTACAGGGATTTAGAGGTATCTCCATCTTTTAATTGGAAATCTTTAAACTCTATTTTATTGTCAATAACATTAGGTGGGTTTTGATAGGCGAATATTCCAAAAGCAAAAGTTGGTACGACACCCAAGGCAACTGTTTCGGCAGCTCTATTTGTAGAAATGATTGATTTTCTTGGAGCTACTTGTTCTACCATTAATATAGACCACGCTGCTTTATTTCCAGCCACTGTGTTTGGAACACTAACAGTTACTTTTACTAATCTTTTCTCAAAAGGCTTTAACTCCACAAATGTAGGAGAGACACTCAACCATTTTGATAATGAATATTTCCCAGAACCTTCTGGTAAGAAGCTGCTTTTTCCTTTACCATTCATGTCAAAATCATACATTTTAACATTGAATTGTTTTTGCGTAGACGTGTTGTTATTTACGGTAATATCGTACGTTCTAATTTCGCCAGGTTTTTGGTTGAAATGGAAATGTGCGGGTGCTACAGATACACCCGTAGCTTTGCGGGCAGTTTTGTTTTGATTCGATTTGTTTTGACCATACGAAGTATGGGCAGAAACCACTAATAAAATCGAAACTAGTCTTAGGGATAACTTAGTTTTCAAGGGTATATTTATTAATTTCTGAATTTCAAATTAACAAAAACTATTTAGAACTACCAAATTTCTTTTAATAAAATATGTCAATCAAATTACGTATTTTCGTTGTTTTTAAAGGAAAACTGACGTCAATTGATCAAATTAAGCAATCCAATTACCTACATTACAGGAGTTACCACTACTAGAGCAGCATTATTAAAGCAAGAGGTTGGTATACGTAGTTGTGTAGACTTATTCCACTTTTTTCCGAATAGATATATTGATAAAACACAGTTTTATAAAATCAATCAACTTCATAATAGTAATGCAGAAGTTCAGATTGTTGGAAAAATCACACAAATAAGATCGGTTAAACAAAAGCAAGGAACAAGATTGGTTGCTACTTTTATCGATGAAACAGGTTCTCTAGAGCTAGTTTGGTTTAAGGGGGCTAAATGGTTAAAAGACTCTTTAAAGGTTAATAAACCCTATGTTGTTTATGGTAAATTGAATGCATATAACAATAGTTTTTCTATTCCGCACCCAGAAATGGAGCTGCTTACTGATTACAAAAAGAAAGTGCAAACAGCAATGCAGCCTATGTATCCCTCTACAGAAGCCTTGAGTAAAAGTGGAATCACGAATAAAGTGATACGCACATTAATACAGAATTTATTCATTCAATTTGATGGGAAATTTCAAGAAAGTTTTTCGCCTACTCTTATAAAAGAGGAACAATTAATATCAAAAAATGATGCAATACTTAATATCCATTTTCCCAAAAGCCAAGAGTTACTTGCAAAAGCACAATATAGATTAAAATTTGAAGAGCTATTTTTTATCCAATTGCAATTAATTCGAAAGAAAATCATTCGAAAATCAAAACTAAAAGGTTATCAATTTGAAACTGTAGGAGAGAAATTTAATTCATTTTATAAAAATAATTTACCCTTTAACCTAACCAATGCTCAGAAAAGAGTTTTGAAAGAGATACGTAAAGACGTAGCGTCTGGTGTGCATATGAATCGCTTGTTACAAGGAGATGTTGGTTCTGGAAAAACAATTGTAGCACTTTTATCTATGTTGTTAGCGTTAGACAATGGCTTTCAGGCAGCATTAATTGCTCCAACAGAAATTCTGGCAGCACAACATTATAAAGCAATTGTAGAATTGTTAGCAGGAATCAATATCAATGTTGAATTACTAACAGGTTCTGTAAAAGTAAAAAAGCGAAGAGAAATTCATCAAAAATTAGAAGACGGAACGTTACATATATTAATAGGTACACATGCATTGTTAGAGGATAAAGTGATTTTTAAAAACTTAGGAATCGCAATTATTGATGAACAACACCGATTTGGCGTAGCACAACGCTCTAAAATGTGGAAGAAAAATGCATTACCACCTCATGTATTGGTAATGACAGCAACACCAATTCCGAGAACCTTAGCAATGTCTGTATATGGAGATTTAGATATCTCTGTAATAGACGAATTGCCTCCAGGAAGAAAAGAAGTGAAAACAGTGCATCGATATGATAGCAATCGTTTGGCAGTGTTTAAATTTTTAAAAGACGAAATAGCAAAAGGAAGACAAGTATATATAGTGTATCCGTTAATTCAAGAATCTGCAGCGATGGATTATAAAGATTTAATGGATGGTTATGAAAGTATCTCAAGAGATTTTCCAATGCCAGAATATCAAATCAGTATTGTACATGGTAAAATGAAACCTGCTGATAAGGAATATGAAATGCAACGTTTTGTAAAAGGTGAAACGCAAATTATGGTAGCAACAACTGTTATAGAAGTTGGTGTAAATGTACCCAATGCAAGTGTAATGGTGATAGAAAGTTCAGAACGATTTGGATTGAGTCAATTGCATCAATTAAGAGGAAGAGTTGGGCGAGGAGCAGACCAGAGTTATTGTATCTTATTGACAGATTTCAAATTGTCTGCAGATGCCAAAACACGATTAAAGACCATGGTAGGAACTTCTGATGGGTTTAAAATCGCCGAAGTTGATTTAAAATTACGTGGGCCAGGAAATATAATGGGAACTCAGCAAAGTGGTGTATTAAATTTAAAAATTGCAGATATTGTTAAAGACACTGCCGTTTTAACAAAGGCAAGAAACTTAGCCATTGATTTATTAACTGATGATCCTGATTTATCGAAGCCAGAAAACAAATTGATTTTTAACGTTTTTTCTGAAAACCAAAAGAGTAGTGGTTTGTGGTCAAATATTAGTTAGTTATTTTGAAAAAAGTATTTTAACTGCCAATCCTGTGTTTTTAGTGCTTGTTTGTTGGTTGGTGTATCCCAAATTGGATACACTCTAAAACCTCTTTTTCCATCTTTTTTATCAGTTGATAGAATTCCGTTTTTGATTAAAGCTTCTTTCGGGAATTTAAAAAGACCAGATTTTTCTCCTGAAACTACTTTAATGTAAAAGAAATCTAAGTTATCAGAATACTTGTGTGGCTCTGTTATCCCGTCTGAATTTCGTTTCCAGCAAGTTACAAATTGCCCTTTTTTTGTAGGTGTAATTTTAGCAGTTCTTTCAACGATGTTTAGACCGTCAATTGTGTAGGAACAAGCCTTGTACTCTATGCTTTCTGCGTTTATTTTATAATTTAATTTGACTTCTGTCATCGTTTATTTCTTATCACTCCAGGCAACTGAAGAAATTTTCCATTCGTCTGCTATTTTAATAAATTGAATTGTTTTCATTCCTTCTGTGTAAAAGGCAATTTCGTTTAATACACCAGACTTCCTATACAAACTGAAGCGATGCGCAATGTTTTCAAAAATCTCTGTGGTGTGTGAAATTTCACTCTCACTAAAATCGATTAAAGTCCCATTTGTTAAGAGTTCTTCTCTAGGTTTGATAAAACTATCTAAATCATAAATATCAGATGTCTGCTTCGTGTTGCTGATGATGATAGCTTGCTTTATGCATAACTTTTTTAAGTGTTGGATATCTGGTTTTACACCATTTGTGTTTGTAAAAACATTGAAAAATTGAACGGTAAGTTGGTCAATTAAAGCTTGATCAGATTTCATTGTGTAGTCAGTTTTTATTTCATTTTCTTTTTCATGATGTAATCTTCAACGCTAAAACCGTCGCTAAAAGTATTTGTAATTGCTTTTACAATTTTAAAATCATTTATTTTATAGAACTGTATGGTGTTATCATTTTGTTGATTGACTAACAATTCAATCTCATTAACGTTTAATTTGGTTGCTTTTTGAATGATAAACTCCAGTGCAGCTTTCCCAATTTTATTTCCTCGACTAGATTTTAATATATAAATCTTACTTAAATATAAAATATTATTTCTTACATAATAACCAATGTAGCCTACATTTTTAGCTTGAAATTGAAGCATGTGATATTCAAAACCTTCTTCAATAATTTGTTGAGCTATAGCTTTAGTGGTCTGGAATTTGTTTAAGAAAAAAGTTGTGTGTTCTGCTGGGATAATAGGATCATACACTTCATGTAGTATTTCTTTAGCTAAAGTTTCTATAATTTGATAATCTTCTGTTTTAGTCGCTTTCTGTATATTGATCATTTTTGCTTTTGATAAAGAACAAACTTAATCTTTCAAAACCAATTCCGTCCATTCTTTTGGTTTTTCTAGCATCGGGAAATGCCCACATTTTTCGATCCAAAGCAATTCATTGTTCTTAATTTCTGTTGCTAATAACTCTGCAATAGCCTTTACAGCAACCGGATCTTCTTTTGCCCAAATTATTTTTGTCGGAATTTGAGTTTCTTTTAATGCGCCTATCCAACGATCCCAGTAGGTATATCGTTGGTTGATGTAATCGCTAACCAAATGAATTACTTTCTTTCCATTATTATATTCAATTTGTTGCCACATTTGTTGTAGCTCTTCGGTTTTTACTTTGGTCTTATCAAAATACACATTCCGTAGGTTTTTACTAAAAATAAAGTAATTGGTTAATTTAGCAACGTGTCTACCAAACCGTCCTTTTAATAATTTCTGAATCATTCTTAATTGAGACAACTCAATATGCATACTTCCATTGCAGAGAATTAATTTGTGAATTTGTAGATCAATTTCTTTGTTGTTGTGTCTGGCTAAAATTTCAGTAGCTACACTTGTCCCGTAATCATGTGCTAATAAAGTAACTTTTTTCAAACCTAATTGCTTCCAAAGTTGCAATGCAATTGTTGCTTGATCTATTAATGTATATGAGTAATCGATTGATTTGTCAGAAAAACCAAAACCAATATGATCGTGTAAAACCACGCGATATTGATTAGATAATTCAGCTAATACTTTGTAATAATCAAAAGTAGAAGTAGGATAACCGTGTAGGATAACTAATGTTTCTTTAGTAGATTTTTTTTTAGTATCAATCACAAAAACCGAATGCTGATTTACCTTCACAAAGCTGCCTTTATTCCTCCAATCTTGTACTGTCATAATTCGATAAAAATTCTGTTTACAATGTACTGAAATTTATGTAGTTTTGAAATAATTCTGTCATTTCACATGTGCTGGATTTATTTCAGTAAAACGATTGAGAAATCTGCTCGTAATTAAGGGATTTCTCGACTATGCTCGAAATGACAATACATTTAAATAGTTAGCTTATCCATTTTATAGACGTCATATTGCCTATTCCAATTCAGAAAACCTTTACCTATTCGGTAACGGAAGCTGAAGCTGATTTTTTACAAAAAGGAATGCGAGTAGCTGTCTCTTTTGGGAAAACAAAGATGTACACAGCGCTGGTGTTGAACATTCATCAGAATGCACCTTCATTATATGAAGCCAAGGAAATTCACCAAATACTGGACGATAAACCAATAGTTACTGAAGTTCAGCTAAAAAATTGGCAATGGATTTCGAGCTATTATATGTGTTCTTTGGGTGATGTATATCGTGCAGCATTGCCGTCCGCTTTTTTGTTAGAAAGTGAAACTATTGTATTAAAAAATGAAGATTTTGTAGATGAAGAGAGTTTAGATGATGAAGAATTCTTAATTTTTGAAGCATTGCAACATCAGTCTCAATTAACCATTAACCAAGTTTCTGATATTTTAGGAAAGAAAAAAGTACTACCAATAATAAATGGGTTGCTTCAGAAAAAAGCAATTTCTGTACAAGAAGAAATCTACGAACAATACAAACCGAAAATGGTGAAGTATGTGAAGTTAAACTCACAGTACAATTCAGATGCTGCTTTACAAGGATTATTAGAGCAATTAAGTAGAGCAAAAAAGCAGCGAGAAGCAGTATTAGGATTTTTTCAATTAGCGGCTGGTAAAAAACCAATAAAAGTAAAAGAATTAGAGTCAAAAACAGGAATTTCTGCTGCCGTTATTAAAGCATTGGTAGAGAAAGAAGTGTTTGAACTATATCAGATTCAAACGGATAGAATTAATTTTAAAGGCGAAATCAATCAGTTAAAAGATCTGAATGAGTTTCAAGATAAAGCCTTGACAGAAATAAAAACTTCTTTTGAAGAGAAAGAAGTGGTGTTATTACACGGAATTACAAGTTCTGGTAAAACAGAAGTGTATACCAAACTGATTGAAGACAACTTAAAATCTGGAAAACAGATTTTATTTTTACTGCCAGAAATTGCACTAACCACACAAATCATTTCTCGTTTAGAAAACTATTTTGGAAATCAGATCTCTGTATTTCATTCTAAATATTCTATGAATGAACGTGTAGAAGTGTGGAATAATGTATTAAGTAATAAGCCAAAAGCACAAATTATACTAGGAGCAAGGTCTTCTATATTCTTGCCGTTTTCAAACTTAGGATTGATTATTGTTGATGAAGAACACGAAACATCGTACAAGCAATTTGAGCCTTCGCCACGGTATCATGCACGTGATACAGCAGTTGTATTAGCACATCAGCACAAAGCAAAAATATTGTTGGGTTCTGCAACGCCATCGGTAGAAAGCTATTTCAATACACAAAACGGTAAATATGGTTTGGTTGAATTGAATAGGCGATTTGGGAATGTTCAACTACCAAAAATCGAGTTGATAGATATCAAAGAAAAACATCACAAAAAAAAGATGAACGGTCATTTTTCTGATCGTTTGTTAACATTGATTACTGAAGCATTAGAAAATAAAGAACAAGTAATTTTATTTCAAAACCGTCGAGGATTTTCACCAGTTGTAGAATGTACAACCTGTGGCGTCTCGCCGCAATGTCCGAATTGTGATGTGAGTTTGACCTTTCATAAATACAGAAGTGAATTAAAATGTCATTATTGTAATTACCAACGCGCAATGCCAAATAGTTGTGCCGCATGTGGAAGTAATACCTTAGACACTAAGGGATTTGGGACTGAGCAAATAGAGTTGGAATTGAAAAAAATATTTCCAGATCATGTTATTGGAAGAATGGATTTAGATACCACGCGCGGTAAACATGGATATCAAAAAATAATTGGCGCATTTGAAGCAAGAGAAATTGATGTATTGGTGGGAACACAAATGCTATCTAAAGGATTGGATTTTGACAATGTTTCTTTAGTTGGAGTTTTAAATGCCGATAATATGCTAAACTTTCCAGATTTTAGAGCTCATGAACGTAGTTACGACATGATGGTTCAGGTTTCTGGTAGAGCAGGAAGAGCTAAAAAGCAAGGAAATGTAGCGATTCAAACCTTCAATCCATACCATCAAATATTGCAACAAGTTTCTACCACTAACTATGCAGAAATGTATAAAGAACAATTGCAAGAACGTTGGCAATATCATTATCCGCCGTATTATAGGTTGATAAAAATCACCTTAAAACACAAAGATTTTATCAAGGTTGATAGCGGGGTTAATTGGTTAGCAAAAGCCTTGCAAAACGTATTTAAAGAAAATGTGTTAGGGCCAACAGCTCCTGTAGTTTCTAGAGTTCGAAATCAATATATTAAAAACATTACCATTAAGATTCCGCCAAAACAAAACTTAGCGGAGACTAAAAAGCAATTAGAGAAGATAAAAACTACGTTTCAGTCTGTAAGCGATTTTAGACCTATTCGTTTCATTACTGATGTGGATAGTCAGTAAACAGAGTTCAGTAATCAAAAGTATTTTTGAGTAAGAAATTTAGTTTAAGGTCAATATTTTTTTAAATCTAATTCGGTGTCTATTAGTAATGTTTTTCCACTAGTTTTTTTTCGAAGCCATTAACTGAATATGGAAACATATAAAACTTAAAGTTACATGCAACTTTTTACTAAGTGCTCTATACCGAAACTTGTACCAACTGAAAAATCAATTACATTTTTTCTGCTAGTCTCTATAGTCTATTGAGCATAAGAAATACTTGTTGTGAGCAACAAAATTAAAGTAAATTAGCAGCAATCATCATTCTCTTAATACGTTGATGTGCTTTCTTTTTAGAACCATTCAGTATTGAAAAAGGTAATATAATAAGTAATTGAATAATTTTAAAATATTGTAATATTCTTTTCATTTAATATATGCTTTAATACCTTGGACACATCCAACGTTTTTATTTTGCTTACACAAAGGTGGAGTTTCTAAGTGTAGTTTTCAATTTTTTGTGAAGTATAGGCCTTTATTTGGGAAGTTGGACAGCGGAAGCCTCAAGATTTAGTATTTATGGGAAAAAAAAGATATTTTTTTAAACCTCAAGCAACCTTTATTAAAGATTTGTAGTCTATATATTTGTAAGACATTTAAAACTCAACAATCCGGATTGAAAATTATACCATTGCATAATCAAACGAATCAGCTAATAGCTGATGCCATACAACAAAAGAGAGATGCGCAACAAAAGTTGTTTGCTCAGTATTCTCCTAAGATGTTGGGAGTGTGCAGGCAGTATGTTAAAGACATTCATCATGCAGAAGATTTGATGTTGTCGGGGTTTTTAAAAGTTTTTACAAACCTTTCTAAGTTTAAAAATGAAGGAAGTTTTGAAGGTTGGATTCGCAGAATCATGATAAATACATGTATATCGTATTTGCGCAAAAAGAATCCAGTTCAGTTAACAGATCAAGATTATGTGTTTAATGACCAAGCAACACAAAGTTTAGAGTCAACTGAGGTAGAAGATATACAAAAAATGATAGATGGGTTGCCGATTGGTTACAAAATGGTATTCAATTTATATGCAGTAGAAGGGTACAAACATGCTGAGATAGCCAGCGAATTAGGAATTACGGAGAGTACTTCTAAATCGCAATTATTTAAAGCAAGAAAATGGCTGCAAGCTCAGTATTTACAATTAAATAAAACAGCAAATGGAGACAAATAAAATAGATAAAATTGTCAAAGATTCGTTGCAGTCAAGAACAATTCAGCCATCAAGCTCAGCTTGGGAGCGTCTAAGTGATCAATTAGATGTGGTTGAACAGCCAAAGCGAATCAATTGGTTTAAATATGCAGGATATGCAGCAAGTGTACTACTAATCATTTCAGTAGCTTTTTTTATGAATAGCAATGATGCTTCTAATGAAATTACGCCAACAGAAATAGTTACAAAGCCAATTGTTGATCCGAATGATTTGGTAAAACCAAATTTTAAATCAGTTGTTCCTGTAGAAACTGTAATTGTACAAGCTGAGAAGCCTACAGAAAAAAAGTCTGTTATTTCTAACAAAGGAGCGATAAAGAAATCTCCAACTAAAAAATCGACAGATATAAAGTTTTCTAATGTTGTTATAAAGAGTTCAAGCATTGTAATAGCAGAACATAAGCAGGTTGATAAAAAGAAAGCCAAACAGTTGTCAACAACAAGAATTAAAATTGATAGCGATGCCTTGTTATTGGCCGTAACAAGTGATAAAGAAAAGAAAGAAGTGAAGTCAACAGGGATTGTAATTCCAGATGCTTCGAAGAAATTATTGACTAAAAGTAGAATACAAATAAATAGTGACGCTTTGTTATATGCAGTTTCTAATCCAACTAAAGATATTAGCGAATACTATAAAAAGTATAATATTAATAGAGATGAAGTCTTGAAAAACATCCAGAAGGAGTTGCAGAAAATGAATTTAAAAATAGATGCATCCACTTTATTAACTGATGTAGAAAAAACCATTGACGAAGAAACTTTTAAAAGAAGTTTTATGCAAGTAGTTAAAGGGAAAGTTACAGGGTTAGCAGCAGCTTTTGCAAACAGAAACAACTAAAAAAGCACAATTTCAAACCAAAAAATAACGTTTAATTTAAAGATATTTAACATGAAAAAAATACTACTAATACTAGTGTTGTTTTGTACAACTATTGCCTTTTCTCAAGAGAAGAATTTTGAAGACGAGGTGCTGAAAATCTCAAAGAGAATAGAATTAATTACCAAAACAGAGAAAGCAAGTTTAAAAGAAAAGATTGAGAAAATTAATAGGCAGTTAGAAGTTAAAGAAATTACTTCAGAAGAGGCACAAAAATTAAAAAAGGAAGCGGCAGAATTTCATGCTAAAATTATAGCAGATAAAGTAGCTGTAGAGGAAGGGAAGTTGCAATTATTGGTGCAAGATAAAGCCAATGGTAAAATTAAAAGTAAGAAGCTAACCGATGATGAGTTTTCTGATGAAGGAACTTTTTCTATAGGAAGAAAAACATTTAGAGTTCGGGTAA
Organism: uncultured Flavobacteriaceae bacterium; assembly: GCA_913062575.1. GTDB lineage: Bacteria > Bacteroidota > Bacteroidia > Flavobacteriales > Flavobacteriaceae > Polaribacter. The sequence continues at coordinate 13,246 of CAJXVT010000052.1, forward strand.
GAGATAATAAAAACCATTATGTTAATTGGAAAAACCGTGAGGCAAGATGGAAGCGTAGAGGAAAAAGAAACAGAAATACAACCACACAATTTGTGTTTGCAATGGGAGTAAATAATGTATTGGTTGATAATCAATCTTCTTCATTAGAGAATTCGAATTATAAATTTTGGAAGTCGCATTTTTATGAAGTGGGTTGGACCTGGAAAACCAGAATGGATAAGGAAGCTTCTAAGTTATATTTTAAATACGGAGTTTCATTCTTATGGAATAATTTACGCCCAGAAAACAATATGTATCATGTTGTTAATGGTGATAACACAGATTTAGTAGTGCATTCAGAAAAACTAGATGAAAATAGATTGCGTCATGTGCAAATGAATTTTCCAGTCCATTTTGAATGGGATTTTTCTAGAAACGGAGAATATTCTGATGGGACTAAAAGAGACAGGACAAATCAATCTGTGCGTTTAGGAATAGGAGCTTTTGCAGGATTTAAATTAGGAACTAGACAGTATATAGAATATTCAGATATCAATGGTGTAAAAGTAGAGGAGTTGCAAAAAGACAATTTTAATATGAATGTATTTAATTACGGATTAAGTGCTTATGTTGCTTACCAAAACACAGGTTTTTATGTAAAGTATGATATGAATTCACTGTTTAAAAATACAGAAGTTAAAAATATCTCTCTAGGTGTACGATTTGACTTTAATTAGAAATTCCATTATTCATTAATACAATAAACAAAGCGAAATGTTTTACATTTCGCTTTGTTGTTTTTCTTCCCATTCTTTACGCATATCTGTTGATAATATTCCTGTTCCATCATGTCTCCAACCTGGTGGTTTTAAAACATATTTAATTCTATTTACAAGACTTATTCTAGAAGTAAATGCATCTTTAAACATATAAAACCATTCTAAAAATGCAATTTTTACAGGATTGAAGGTTTCAATGTTTTTTACCAAACCATAGACTGGTTTTTCTACTTCTGGCTCAAACGTGCCAAACAGTTTATCCCAAATAATAAAGATACCTGCATGGTTTCTATCTAGATACTGCGGATTTGTTGCATGATGTACTCTGTGGTGGCTGGGCGTATTAAAAACTGCTTCAAACCATTTCGGTAATTTGTCAATCATTTCTGTGTGAATCCAATATTGATAAATTAAGCTGATAGACATTTGAACTAAAATTAGTACAGGATGAAAACCGATTAGTACCAACGGAATCCAAAAAATAAATGTATAAAAACTGCCAGACCAGGTTTGTCTAAGAGCAGTACTTAAATTGTATTCTTTTGATGAGTGATGTACTACATGACTAGCCCAAAACAATCTACTTTGGTGTGCAATTCTATGATTCCAATAGTACATAAAATCCTCTGCAAATAAAATCAATATCCAAGCCCACCAAGCAAACGAAATTTCAAATACATGAAATAGATTGTATATAAAATAGAAAACGACTAATACAGCTCCTTTAGTAAATAATCCAATAGCTACATTGCCTAATCCCATTGTAATAGAAGCTGCAGCATCTTTATATTTATAGTTATCCATTTTAACTTTTACGGTTAAAAGAACTTCAAGAATTACAGTGATGACAAAAAAAGGAATAGCATAATGTATTAAGTTTGGGAATTCTGGTATTTGCATAGATATAGAGTGTATTTTTGTACTCACAAACATAAATAAAAAATGTTTAGTTGTTGGTGTTTGGTTCTGAGTCGGTACTACTTTGAACATTTACCATTTTACTTTCAATATTATTTTTAATATTTCTGCTTTTAATCTAGTAATGTGTTCTTTTTTCTATTTAAAAGTTTGTATATTTGCAGCCTTAAAAATAATTTTAAACAATTAATTATGAATCATTACGAAACTGTTTTCATTTT
>CAJXVT010000053.1 GCA_913062575.1 uncultured Flavobacteriaceae bacterium
ATTTTAGGATTTAGTATTACAGATGTAATGTTCGAAGGAACTGCAGAAGAATTAAAACAAACAAAAGTAACACAACCGGCTATCTTTTTACATTCGGTAATTTTAGCGAAAGTATTAGGAGATTCTTTTAAGCCAGAAATGGTTGCAGGTCATTCTTTAGGAGAATTATCTGCCTTAGTTGCAAATGGTGTTTTGTCTTTTGAAGATGGATTGACATTGGTTTCTAAACGTGCATTAGCAATGCAAAAAGCGTGCGAAATAGCACCATCTACAATGGCAGCAGTGTTAGGATTAGAAGATAAAGTAGTTGAAGATGCTTTAGCGGAAATTGATGGAGTAGTAGTGGCAGCAAACTATAACTGCCCTGGGCAATTGGTGATTTCTGGAGAAGTTTCTGCAGTTGAAAAAGCCTGTGAAGCTTTAACAGAAAAAGGCGCAAGAAGAGCATTGATTTTACCTGTTGGTGGTGCATTTCACTCGCCAATGATGGAGCCAGCAAGAGAAGAACTAGCTGCAGCAATTGAAGCAACTACTTTTAGTGAGCCAACCTGTGCTGTGTATCAGAATGTACCTGCAAAAGCAGTAACAGATTCTGAAGAAATAAAGAAAAACTTAATAGCACAATTAACAGCACCAGTAAAATGGACACAATGTGTTCAGAGCATGATTGCTGACGGAGGAACTGAATTTATTGAAGTTGGTCCAGGTAAAGTATTACAAGGATTAATGCGTAAAATTGATAGAAGTGTTGCTGCAAGTGGAGCATCATTTGAAGCATAAAAAATACAAGAATTTTGTTTAATAAAAGCCGCTTATTTGAGCGGCTTTTATATTTCATAATCTATTTTAGATAAGTGTTTTGCTGTTCTAGTATCCAGTGATATGTTTTTTTCAAACCTTCTGATAAAGGAATTGTTGGTTCCCATTCCATTTTTTCTTTAAATAAAGCATTATCTGAATTTCTTCCATTAACGCCAATAGGGCATTTAAATCCATGTTTGTTATAAAAATCTTTACCTTGAATATTTTTTATAGTGATTTTTTTGTCAGAATAACTGATTGCTAATTGAGCTAACATGTTAATTGTAACCATTTCCTCTGAACCAATATTAACTGGCCCAATAAAATCTTCAGTATCCATAAATTTAGTGATTGCATTTAAGCAATCTTCTATGTACAAAAATGATCTTGTCTGTTTCCCGTTGCCCCAAACCTCAAACTCTCCATTATCTTGAGTTTCAATCACTTTTCTACACATTGCGGCAGGTACTTTTTCTTTTCCTCCTGACCATGTTCCCATTGGGCCATAAATATTGTGAAAACGAGCTATTCTAATATTTAAATTATAGTTTCTATGATATGCTAAATAGATTCTCTCACTAAACAATTTTTCCCAACCATATTCTGAATCTGGGAAAGCAGGGTAGACTGTAGATTCTTTGCAATTGGGATTGTTTGGGTCTAATTGATTATGTTCAGGATAAACACAAGCAGAAGAAGAGTAAAATATTTTTTTAATAGATTTTTTCACAGCCTCATTAACCACATTTAAATTAATTAAAGCAGAGGCATGCATGATATCTGCATCATTTTCTCCAGTAAAGAGATATTCTGCCCCTCCCATATCTGCAGCCAATTGATATACTTCGTCAAAAGAATTCTCTTTGTCTTTCTCTGATTTTTGAGTTGGAGATAAGAAAATTTGAGAAACTAAATTAGGATTTCTTAAGTCACCTGATATATATTCATCACAAAATTCTTCAGTTTTCCAATAAGGATGTTTTTTTTTTATATCGACGATTCTGATCCAACAATCCTCTTTTTTTAACCTATTTGCTAAAGCTCCTCCAATAAATCCACCACCGCCAAGTATTAATATTTTTTTCATTAGATATTTTAAGATGATCGAATATAGTTATAATTTTTACGAGAAAAAAGATTCAACAATTAAGTCTTTTTTTTAATTTACTTAGGCTGTGTTAAGGCATACTTTTTATCATATAAACTCAGTTGATTTTTTTTCCAGACTGCACCTTCGAGGAACACAGGATGTTGTAAACCTACTTCCCAAGTTCCTAGTCTTTTTAATAAATCAGATGTAATCTCAATATTCTTCAAAGCTACATTGTTTTGCTCAGATTTATCTGTTGACAAATTATATAACATCGGCAGTCTATCTGGAATGCTAATTAGTTTCCAGTTTCCTTTTCTGATTGCAGAACTAATGGTAAACTTCCATTTTAAAATATTATGTGGTGATTTTACTGTTTGATTTAATACAAACGGAATTAAATTCACGCCATCTAATTGATCTTCTTTTTTTACAGTTCCTCCTGCTAGTTCAATAAAAGTAGCAGCAAAATCCAATGATGAAACAGGTTTTGTATACGTTGCTCCTGAAGGAAGTGTATTATGCCAATTCAAAATATATGGAACATGTATGCCGCCTTCCAATAAAATTCCTTTTTGACCATTATAAGGAGCGTTGTTAGATGCATTGTAAAAAACAGGACCGCCATTGTCACTTATAAAAACGATTAGCGTATTGTCTTCTTGTTCTGATGCTCTTACAGCATCTATAATTTTTCCAACATTCACATCCAGTCGATGTACCATTGCTGCATAGGTGCGTCTTTTTTTGTTTTTGATATGTGTATAGATTTTTAAATCGTCTTCTGTTGCTTGCATCGGCGCATGTGGAGCATTGAAAGAAGCGAATAAAAAATACGGTTCGTTTTTATGCCTTTTGATAAAATCTACAGATTCGTTTCCAACATCATCTGTAATGTAAGTAATCGGATCTGGTGTTTTATAATTGGATTGTAATGGGACTTTATATCCTTTTTTTGCCGTTGGATTAGAAGTAAAGTAATCATGTCCACCACCTGTATATCCCCAAAACTCATCAAACCCACGTTTTAAAGGATGAAATTGAGGTAGATATCCCAAATGCCATTTTCCAATTAAGCCATTTACATAACCTAATTTTTTTAAACGATCTGCTATTGTTTTTTGCTCAATTGGAAGCCCTAAGAATTGACCATCAAACCCAGGTTGATTTCCTCCTAAATTATTATCGTGTCCAAACTCAACTTGATTTCTACCGGTGATAAATCCAGCTCTTGACGGACTACAAACTGCAGAAGAAACATAGCCTTCTGTAAAGTTAACTCCTGTTTTTGCTAGTCGATCAATATTTGGTGTTTTAATTTGTAAGCTGCCATTCATACTTAGGTCTCCAAAACCAAGATCATCAGCAACAATTAATATGAAATTGGGTTGTTTTTTGATAACCTTACTATTTGCTTGTTGTTCAAATGTAGTTACAGTTGTTGGTACAAAAGCAATTGTTTTTTTTTGATCTTTTTTACAGGAAATAAAACAATACATAGAAAGAAGGATAAGCACTGTCTTTTTCATTGTAAATAGGTTTAATGAGTTACAGCTAAGTTATTCTTTTTAGAATTAAATTGGAACTGTTAATTTTCTTTTGAAAAGAAACTATCAATTTCTTTTTCAGAAAAAGGGATGTATCTGTTGATGTAGTTTTTTAGTTGATTCTTTATTTCAGGTATTGGAGTCATTTATTGTTTTAACTGCCATTTCCATGCAGAATCTAAGGCTTCATCTAAGTCTTTTTCAGTTTTCCAATTCAGTTCTTTATTGGCAATTGTTGTATCTGCATATGCAGCTGTAATATCTCCTTCTCGTCTACCAACAATCTTATAATTCAATGATTTTCCAGATGCTTTTTCAAAGGCTTTGATAACTTCCAATACAGAGCTTCCGGTTCCTGTTCCCACATTAAAAAACTCGAAATTTGTTTTATTATTTTTGTTGATTAAGCGTTGTAATGCTGCAATATGTGCCTTTGCTAAATCAACAACATGAATATAATCTCTTACGGCTGTTCCATCAATTGTTGGGTAATCATCGCCAAAAACAGACAATTCTTTTCTGATTCCCATGGCAGTTTGTGTAATAAACGGAATTAAATTTTGAGGAACTCCTAATGGTAATTCGCCAATTTTAATACTTTCATGTGCTCCAATCGGATTGAAATATCGCAGAGCGATGGCATTCATATTGTATGCTTTACAACTCTCTTTAATGATTTCTTCTCCAATTTGTTTTGTGTTTCCATATGGAGACTCTGCAGGTTTGGTTGGAGCATTTTCTGTAATTGGCAATTCGTCTGCTTGACCATACACTGTACAAGAAGAGCTAAAAATGAAATTATCGATATTTCTATCTTTCATTTCTTGTAAAAGATACACCAAGCTTCCAATATTGTTTTCGTAATAATCTAAAGGTTTAGCAACACTTTCTCCAACAGCTTTAAAAGCTGCAAAATGAATAATTCCATCAACAGTGTTGTTTTCAAAAAACGCTTGCACATCTTTTTTAATTCTTAAATCTATTTGATGAAATTCAGGTTTGATTCCAGAAATAGCAGTAATTTTTTCTAAAACATCTATCGTTGTATTTGATAAGTCATCAATAATAACAACTTTAAAACCTGAGTTTTGTAATTCAACAACGGTATGAGAACCAATAAACCCTAATCCGCCTGTAACTAATATTCTTTTCATAGTGCTAAAATAAAAAAGCTCAGTTAAAAAACTGAGCTTTTGTTGTTATTTATCCTACAAAATTTAAAACCGTTTTGGTAATAAATTCGAGTTGATCATTTTCTAATTCTGTATGCATTGGCAATGAAATAACAGTATCAATTAAATTGTTTGTTACTGGAAAATCATCTTCGTTATATCGTTCGTCTTGATATGCTTTTTGTGCATGTAAAGGAACTGGGTAATAAATTGCATTCGGAATGTTATTGTCTAATAAATGCTGATGTAATTCGTTACGTTTTCCGTTTGTGATTTGCAATGTGTATTGATGAAAAACATGAGTTGAAAAATCACTTGTAACTGGTGTAATGATATTTGGATTACTAGAAAAAGCGTTATTGTAATAATTCGCCGCATCTCTACGAGCATCACAATAACTATCTAATAAAGGTAATTTTGTTTTTAAAACGGCTGCCTGAATAGAATCTAATCGAGAATTCACACCAACAACATCGTGGTAATAACGTTTGTACATTCCGTGATTTACGATACCTCTTAAGGTGTGTGCTAATTCATCATCATTTGTAAAAATAGCTCCACCATCACCATAACAACCTAGGTTTTTAGATGGGAAAAATGATGTAGTACCAACATTTCCAATTGTTCCAGATTTTTTTGTTGTTCCGTCAGAAAAAGTATAGTCAGCTCCAATTGCTTGGGCATTGTCTTCAATTACGAACAAATTATGCTCCTTTGCAACCTCTATTACAGCTTCCATATTTGCACATTGACCAAATAAATGAACGGGTACAATGGCTTTTGTTTTTGGAGTGATTGCTTTTTTCAAAGCATCAATATTCATGTTAAATGTATCTGCATCAACATCTACTAAAACAGGCGTTAATTTTAACAATCCAATTACTTCTACAGTTGCTGCAAATGTAAAATCAGCAGTAATAACTTCGTCACCTTGTTCAAGGCCTAAACCCATCATGGCAATTTGCAAAGCATCTGTCCCGTTTGCACACGGAATTACATGTTTTACATTTAAGTATTTTTCTAAATCTGCTTGAAATTCTTTAACGTAAGGACCGTTTATATATGCTGCTGAATTCAAAACTTCAAAAATAGAAGCATCAACAGTTTCTTTAATATGTTTGTATTGACCAGGAAGGTCAACCATTTGAATTTTTTTCATGAAATGAAATTTTTTTGTCCCCACAAAAATACAAATTATTCCTATTTAAGAGAGCTCCTTTAGTATTGATTTTTCTGTTATCTTTGGTCGAATTCAAATTTATTTTCATGAAGCTTCTCAAAAAAATTGTAAAAGTTGTTGTTCTTCTTATTCTATTATTAGTAGTTGGACTTTGGTTGTTTAGTAGAACCTTGCATCCAACATATAATGGTGAGCTTGATCTGGCTAATATTTCTGAAGAAGTAACTGTTTATTATGATGAAGTTGGTGTGCCACATATCAATGCTCAAAATCAAAAAGATGCTTTTACAGCGTTGGGTTATGTGCATGCGCAAGATAGATTGTGGCAAATGGAGTTGATTCGTAGAATTGCTGCAGGTAGGTTGTCTGAAATTTTTGGAAAAGACTTGGTTAAAACTGATAAATTCTTTGCAGGATTAGGTATTGAAGAAGCGTCTACAAAAACGATCGAAAATCTTGATGAAAACTCGGAATCTTATAAATTAGCAATAGCCTATTTAGACGGTGTTAATCAATTTATGAAAAATGGGCCAACACCTATTGAATTTTTGTTGATTGGAGTAAAGAAAGAGGTATATACATTGAAAGATGTGTACAATGTTTTTGGGTATATGGCTTTTAGTTTTGCTGCAGCTCATAAAACGGACCCAATGTTAACAGAAGTAAAAGAAAAACTAGGTGATGCGTATTTTAGTGAAATCAGTTTGTCTACTGTAGAAAATACTGAGTTGATTAAAAATGAAAAGAATCCATTTTTAACAGCAAATGTGGCCGAGGCAATTCAAGATATATATAAGCCACTACCATTCGCGCCATTTATTGGAAGTAATTCGTGGGTGTTAGGTCCGGAAAAGACTAAAAAAGGACGTGTAATTTTTGCAAACGATCCTCATATAGGATTTTCCCAACCTTCTGTCTGGTATCAGTCGCATATTAAAACACCAGATTACGAAATGTATGGGTTTAACTTGGCGCTTTCTCCTTTTGCTTTAATAGGACACAACAGGGAGTATGCGTATGGAATGACGATGTTCGAAAACGATGATGTAGATTTTTATTTTGAAAAAAATAATCCTAACAACCCATTAGAATATCAAACTAAAGAGGGTTTTAAAAAGTACGATATTATTAAAAAAATAATTAAAGTAAAAAATGAAGCTGACGTTGAAATTGAAGTTAGGATAAGTCAACATGGACCTATAATGAATGATTTAATTGAGCATGTAGATGATGAAAGACCCATGGCAATTCAATGGATTTACACAAAATTAGACAATCAATTATTGCAGTTGTCTCATCAAATGTCTCATGCAACATCATTAAAAGAGTTTAAAAACGCAGCAAGTAAATTACATGCTCCAGGATTAAATATCATGTATGGGGATGCTAAAAATAATATTGCTTGGTTTGCTGCTGGTAAACTGTATAAATACAGGGAAGGTGTCAATACTAAGTTGATTTTGGATGGGTTTTCTGGTAATGATGAGATATTAGAATACTTCGATTTTGAAGAAAATCCACAAGCTATCAATCCAGCAATCAATTATGTGTATTCGGCGAACAATCAGCCAGATTCTATTAAAGGAGGTTTGTATCCAGGATATTATTTGCCTGAAGATAGAGCAAAACGTATTGTTAGTTTATTAAAAGATAAAAACGATTTCACAAAAGAAGATGTGGCTAAAATGATGTACGATGTAACGTCTGCGAGTACAACAGAAAACATTCATAATTTTATGAGTGGAATAGAAACCTCTAAATTATCAGATAGCGAAAAAACAAGTTTAGATGTATTATCTAACTGGAAAGGATATTACGGAAAAAAAGAAGTAGGACCTACGGTTTACAATCGTTTGGTATATGAGTTTTTAGTAGCTACCTATAAAGATGAAATGGGTAAAAGTTTTGCACAGTTTATAAATACGCCATATCAAGATAAAGCATTGGCTGAGCAAATTGGTAGAGAAAATTCTGTTTGGTGGGATAATGTGACTACAAAAGATAAAAAAGAAACTAGAAAAGAGATTATTACAAGCGCCTTTAAAAAGACCGTTGCTTTTGTTTCAAATCAGTTAGGAAGTAACGTACAAGATTGGACTTGGGATAAAGTGATTTCTGTTGAATATCCACATGCTTTGGGTAAAGTTGCAGCATTACGTTCATATTTTAATGTTGGCCCCTTTAAAACTATTGGTGGAAATGAGGTGGTCAATAACCAGATTTTCAATTTAGATAGCACAGGAGTTTATAAAGTGACTGCAGGCCCATCTACACGTAGAATTATAGATTTTTCTGATGTAGAAAATGGGTTGGGAATTTTACCAACTGGGCAATCTGGGAACGTTTTTAGTCCACATTATGATGACCAAGCTCAAAAATATGTTGATGGTGAATTTGTAAAAATGAAGCTAAATCAAAAGGAGATAGAAGCCTCTGAAAATGTGCTAATTTTTAAGGTAAGGGAGTAATATGTTACTTCAGTTCGAATAAAAATATAAAAATGTTTATTGTGAAATGAACTTGAGACTTCTCGATACAATTTTCTATAAATAAAATCACTCGAAGTGACAATTTTAAACCTCCTTATAAACTTCCTCAAACGGAATTCTAAACCGTTCTCCATAGACGCCTTTTTCGGTTCTAATTCCACAAGAAACAATCATATTTATTTCGGCGCCAAAAGGCAAGCCTAATAATCGTTTTACGCGCCATGTATCAGAACCTTCCATTGGGCAAGTATCGTAGCCAATTGCCGCCATACTTGTCATAAAGTTTTGAGCCGCTAATCCAGTAGATTTATGTGCTACTATGCGCATGTCTTTTTGACGAACTTCTCTATAAATAGGTTTAAAAAAACCAATGACAATAATAAGTAGGTATTTAAGCCATCCTAAAATTCCGAAAAAATCTACATAAGCAAACGGAATAATTTTCCCGTAATAATTTCTGGCAACCTTTTCTTTACTGCTTTGTTCTGACTTGGGATTGTTTTTTCCAAAAACAGCATCCATGAAACCTAAATTTGCTTTTGCACGTTTCTTCCATGTATCTTTTCTGGTCACAAAAACCACCAATTGCTGTGCTGTTTTTGCAGCATTTTGATTGAAGCAAAACGGAGCAATTTGGGCAATAACATCTTTAGATGTAATGTGATAGAACTCCCATAATTGCATATTACTGCTATTTGGAGCCAAGCTTGCTTGCTCAATACATTTTTTTACTAGAGTAGTATCTATGTGTTTGTCAGCATCAAAAATTCGAACTGAACGTCTATACTGTATTGCTTCTGAAACTGTTTTTTCGTTTGTCATCGTTTTTAAGAAAAGTATTTCATAAAGGTTTTTAATATTTTTAATTTCCCGTTATAAGGTGCATATCGAACTGGGATATCGAGCCAGTTATAACGTTTGGTAACTCCTTTTTTATGACAGAAAATATCAAAGGTTTGTTTGCCGTGGTAATCTCCAATTCCGCTTTCTCCAACGCCACCAAAAGGTAAATTATGATTTGCGAAATGAACAGTAGTATCGTTAATTGTTCCTCCACCAAAAGAATAATTGGCAATCATTTTTTTAGCAAAACGCTTTTTTCTTGTAAAGACATATAATGCCAATGGTTTTTCATACTTGCTAATAATAGCATGAATATCGTCTTCTGTATTATAAGAAATCACAGGAGAGATAGGCCCAAATATTTCGCCCTTCATCACTTCGCTATCTAAACTAGGATCATCAATTAAAGTTGGTGAAATATAATTATCATCTCTATTGGTTTTGCCTCCAATTAAGATTTTCTCATTCTCTAACATGATTGCCAAACGATCAAAATTACGTTGATTTACAATTCTTGGGTAATCTTTTGAGTTTTCAGGATTATCACCATATGCTTTTGTAACTTCTTCCTGATAACATGCTACAAATTGATCTTTAACAGAAGAATGAATCAATAAATAATCTGGTGCAATACAGGTTTGACCTCCGTTGATTAATTTCCCCCAAACAATTCTTTTTGCAGCCAATTTAATATTGGCAGTTTCATCTATAATACAAGGGTTTTTCCCGCCCAATTCTAAGGTAACGGGAGTTAAAAATTGTGCCGCTGCTTTTGCAACAATTTTCCCAACGGTTACACTTCCTGTAAAGAAAATATAATCCCATCGTTGTGCTAAAAGTTCCGTAGAAACTTCAACACCTCCTTCTATTACAGCAACATGATTTGTTTCAAAAATTGCTTCAATAATTTCTTTAGTGATTTTACTTGTGTTTGGTGTTAACTCAGAAGGTTTGACTACAACGGTATTCCCAGCAGCTATTGCCCCAATTAATGGAACAAAAGCCAATTGATAAGGGTAGTTCCAGGGAGAAATAACCAATACAACACCGTACGGTTCTTTATATATTTTACTTGAGGACGGGAAGTTTAAAAAAGCAGGCATCACATGTTGAGGTTTTGCCCAAGCATTGATGTTTTTAATAGTTCTTTTTAATTCAGAAATCACAATAGATGTTTCTGTCATTACACTTTCGTATTCAGATTTATTAAAATCTGCATATAAAGCAGCAACAATGTCTTTCTCTCTTTTTGTGATTTCTTTAAGTAGGTTTTTTAAAAGCTGTTTTCTTTTTGAAATGTCTTTTGTTAGATGTGAAGCAAAATATGATTTTTGATCTTGTAAAATTTTAGAGATGTCCATAAAACTTAGTATTCTTGTATTTTTTTATTCATCACAGAAAACCATAATGGCGGAATTAGTGCCAAGATGACCATTCCGGGATAACCTGTTGGCATTTGCGGGCTTTCTGGTAATGATTTTAATAGTTGATAGTGTTTGCTTCCGTTATAATGATGATCTGAGTGACGCGATAAATTAAACAACATTAACTTACCAATTACATGGTCTGAGTTCCAAGAATGTGTTCTTTTTACTTTCTCATATCTACCACTTTCTTTTTGTTTTCTTAGCAATCCATAATGTTCAATATAGTTTACACTTTCTAAGAGTGAAATTCCGAATACCGCACTAATAATAAAATACAACAGCACAAACCAGCCATAAAAATAAAAGATAGCAGATAGTAAAATGATATTAACAATAGTATAAATTACCATTCTGTTTTGATGATGGAACCAGCTTCTTTCTTCGAGCTTCATCCGTTTGTTTTCTGATTGCCAAGCTTGGGTATAGCTAGAAAAATGAGAGCGAATAAAGAAAGCATAAATCACTTCACTTTTCCGTGCGGTTGCGGCATCATTTGGGGTGGCAACATTAAAATGATGTCCAGCATTATGATAGGGTAAAAAGTGGGTGTTTAGAGAACTAAGTAATAAAATTTCTCCTAAAAACTCATCAAACCTATTGTTTCTGTGACCTAATTCGTGTCCCACATTTATACCGGTAGTACCACACATTAATCCCATTCCAATAATTCTCCCAATCAGATCTGAGGTCGCTAAATCAGGCTCTAGAATCACATTAAAGTATAGAAATAGAAAATAGATTTGAACAGGAACGATTAAGTATAATATATAAGTATATAGTTTGTTTTCTTTTTCAATTTGTTCTTGTTCTTTGCTAAAATTATTTACAGTTGGTTTAAATAAAAATTCTAATATAGGAACAAACCCAAAAAATAGAATGAGTGGTAAATAAGTATACCAACCATTCATCGTAAATGAAAAGTAGACGCTAATAGGTAATAAAAAAACAGTTAGATATTTGAGGCTTTTCATTTACGAAATGATTTATGCCTCAATATACAAAATTATGTACAGGCTTTCCAAATTACCTCATTTGGAACTGGTGCAGTAATTTGTACTGCTTCTTTACTTACAGGATGAATGAAGTTTATTTTACGAGCGTGTAAATGAATGCTTCCGTCTTTATTGCTCCTATTAAAACCGTATTTTAAATCACCTTTTATAGGAGAGCCAATCGTAGATAATTGACATCTAATTTGATGATGGCGCCCAGTTTCTAGATCTACTTCTAGAAGCGAATAATTATCTAATTTTTTGATGACTTTATAATGTAAAATTGCTTTTTTACTGCCGTCAATTTCTTTAGAGTATGCTGTAGATTTATTATTCTTTGGGTTTTTCTTTAAGAAATTTGTAAGCGTGTCTTGTTCTTTTTTTGGTTGATTTTTTACAACAGCCCAATATGTTTTTTGAATGGTTTTATCCCGCAACATTTTGTTGAGCCTTTCAAGAGCCTTAGAGGTTCTTGCAAAGATGATAATTCCACTTGTTGGCCGGTCTAGGCGATGTACAACACCTAAAAAAACCAATCCAGGTTTGTTGTATTTTTCTTTGATGTATTCTTTAACTACATCACTTAAAGGCTTATCTCCAGTTTTGTCGCCTTGGGTAATGTCACCTGCTTGTTTGTTAACAATAACAATGTGGTTGTCTTCAAATAATACCTGTAAATTATCTTTGGTAGATGCCATTTTTACTATTTGAAATCACCAGCAACATCTTCATTTATCTTATCAATAAAATCTAAAAACTCTTTTCTCCCAAGTCCTGTAGAAGAGGAAGTTAAAAAAGACTGAGGTAGCGTTTCCCAGTAGTTTAAAAGTTTCTTTTTGTAAGATGCAATTTGATTGTTGATTTTAGAGCTACCTAACTTGTCTGCTTTTGTAAATACAATGCAAAACGGAATTTGGGTTTCTCCTAAGAATTGCATGAATTCTATATCAATTTTCTGAGGATCATGTCTGCTGTCAATTAAAACAAACGTACAAACCAATTGCTCTCTTTCTTTGAAATAATTTTCTATAAAATGTTGGAAAATGGTTCTTTTCTTTTTAGAGATTTTCGCATAACCATATCCAGGTAAATCAACTAAAAACCAAGATTCATTGATAACAAAATGATTTATCAATTGCGTTTTCCCCGGTTTTCCAGACGTTTTTGCTAAATCTTTACGTTCCATCAACATGTTGATTAAAGAAGATTTGCCAACATTTGATCGACCAATAAAAGCGTATTCAGGAATTCTGTCTTTCGGTGCTTTTGTAACATTGCTGTTACTCATTACAAAATTTGCAGATTTAATTTTCATTGTAAACTAGATGTTTCTAGAAGTTATCCAAGTGTCAAGAACCTCATTGAATTCTTTTGGTCTTTCCATCATTGCAGCATGGCCACATTTGTCAATCCAAAATAAATCAGAATCAGGTAATAATTTATTAAAGTCTACAGCAACTTCTGGAGGTGTGACTTTATCTTGTTTTCCCCAAATTAAACAGGTAGGTTGATGCATGTTTGGTAAGTCTTTTGCCATATTGTGTCTAATAGCACTCTTGGCGATAGCTAAAGTTCTTATTAATGAATTTCTATCATTAATAACAACATAAACATCATCTACTAATTGTTCTGTGGCTATAGCTGGATCATAAAAAACATCTTGTGCTTTTTTTGTAACATATCCTCTATCTCCTCTTTTGGGATAGCTATCTCCCATTGAATTTTCATACAGCCCAGAGCTTCCGGTTAGTACCAAAGCTTTTACTTTTTCTGGATAATGTTTAGAGAAATACAAGCCAATATGACCACCTAAAGAGTTCCCTAAAAGAACTGCTTTTTCAATATTTTTAAACTCAAGAAATTCATTCAAAAATTTTGCTAAATTTTTAACGTTGGTTTTTATTAAAGGTAGTGAGTATAAAGGTAATTCAGGGATTAAAACTTTGTAGCCTTTTGATGAAAAATGGTCAAATGTCGCATCAAAATTACTTAATGCACCCATAAGTCCATGTAAAATGACAATTGGTTGTCCTTCGCCAGCTTCTGCATAGGTAAATTTACCCTCTGTAATTAAGTTTTCTGTCATAGTCTATAATTGATTTGACTCAATGGCAAATGTAGTTTTTTTTTAGCACATATTCATCTTTAAAGTTTTTCGGTCAAATCTAAATATATCTATATCAGTGTCAATATTTTAGGTGAGAATTTCTTTTTTTTCAACTAAGTGGTAAAAAGTGGTAGAAAGTGGTAAAAAATTTATATTTTTGAAAATCTTAACTAGAAGTATATAGAATTTTGACAAACTTAATTGGGACATACGAATGTAAGGCTGATGCTAAAGGTAGAGTGATGTTTTCGTCAGCTCTAAAGAAGCAGTTGTTGCCTGTTGTCTCTGAGGGTTTTGTTGTGAAAAGAGCAGTGTTTCAGTCGTGTTTAGAGTTGTATCCTATGCAAGAGTGGAATCTAATGATGGATAAGATTAACAAGTTGAATCGATTTGTAAAGAAGAATAATGACTTTATTAGAAGGTTTACCGCTGGTGTAAAAGTGGTAGAATTAGATGCTTCTGGAAGGTTGTTAATTCCTAAAGATTTATGTCAGTTTGCTGGAATTGAGAAGCAAGTTGTCTTGTCTTCTGCAGTAAATATTATTGAGATCTGGGACAAAGATAGGTATGAGAATGTGATTGATGATGCAGCAGTTGATTTTGCAGAGTTGGCAGAAGAAGTAATGGGAAATACAGATGTAGATGAGTTATCATAATCCAGTTTTATTAAGTGAGAGTATTGATGCTTTAGATATTAAAGAGAATGGAGTCTATATAGATGTAACGTTTGGAGGCGGAGGTCATTCTAGAGAAATATTAAGTAGACTGGGAAAAGATGGAAGGTTGTTTGCTTTTGATCAAGATCCAGATGCTTTAGGAAATAAAATTGACGATGAACGTTTTGTTCTAATTGCAGAAAACTTTAGACACATTACTCGTTTCTTGAAGTTTTATAGAATAAAAAAGGTTGATGGAATTTTAGCCGATTTAGGTGTTTCTTCTCATCAGTTTGATGAAGCAGGAAGAGGATTTTCTACGCGATTTGATGCAGACTTAGATATGAGGATGGATCAGAAATCGAAATTATCTGCAAAAGATGTCATAAAAAGATATTCTGAAGAGCAATTGTCAGATGTGTTGTTTTTGTATGGAGAATTAAGAAGTGCAAGAGCATTGGCAAAAACAATTGTAGAAGCTAGAGAAGAATCAGAAATTGAAACAAGTTTTCAATTAAAAGAAGTATTGAAAAAGCATTTGCCTAAGGCAAAAGAACATAAAATATTAGCTCAGATTTATCAAGCTATTAGAATAGAGGTAAATCAGGAGTTAGAAGTATTAAAAGAATTTTTAAATCAGATTCCAGATTTGTTAAAAGAAGATGGAAGGCTGAGTGTAATCTCTTATCACTCATTAGAAGATAGATTGGTTAAGAGGTTTATTAGAACAGGATTATTTAGTGGCGAGCCCAATAAGGATTTTTATGGTAATACAAATGAACCGTTGAAAAAAGT
>CAJXVT010000054.1 GCA_913062575.1 uncultured Flavobacteriaceae bacterium
AGATAGGTCATCAATCGAAAATCGCCCAATCGTTCTGGATCTAAACTTGTAAAATAGTTTCCAAAAATATATCCAATTAAAAAAGGTGAAAATGCCAACACACTAAATATAAATGTTCCGAAAAAACGACTCCAAAAATAATGACTCTTTTTAATAGAAGAACTATAAATTAAACTTTCCATATTGTGCTGTCTATCTCTAAGAATCGCGCTAATAGCGAAAAACATAATGATAAAAACACTTCCCAAAGTAAAAATACTTGTATGGAAATAGACTTGAAAAACAGAATTAAAATTCACTCCTTTAGAAGCATAACCTTGTCTACCAACAAATACTCCTAAGGCTAAAAATAAGAGTGCAAATATTGGAAATGCACGCTGTTTCAACTGATAAAAAACTTCGAATTGTAATAACTTTTTAAACATAACTTAGGCTTTATTACTTGTTTGATTAAATAAAGTAGCAAAATAGAAATCTTCTAAATTTGGGCTGATTTTCTCAAATCCAGTTTCTGGTTTATTTTCTGACAATACTCTAATTTGAGTTTTTCCAGAGACCAGTTTTGTAGAAATAACATCAAAGGCTTTCTTATAAATTTCAATATCTTTTTTAGGAATTATCTTCGTCCAAATTTTTCCATCAATAGTTGCTACTAATTCTGTTGGATTTCCTTCAGAAATAATTTCACCACTAGAAAGAATTGCCATTTTTGGGCATAAGTTTCGTACATCTTCTACAATATGAGTAGATAAAATAACTATTACATTTTCTCCAATTTCGCTCAATAAATTCAAAAATCGATTGCTTTCTTCCGGATCTAAACCAGCAGTTGGTTCATCTACAATTATTAATTGTGGATTTGCCAATAAAGCCTGTGCGATTCCAAATCGTTGACGCATTCCTCCAGAAAAAGTATAGACAGATTTTTTACGATGCTGGTATAAATTTACTTGTTGTAACAAAGCTGTTACTTGTGTTTTCCGATCTTTATTATTTAATATCCCTTTTAAAATAGCCATGTGATTCAATAGTTTCTCTGCAGATATTTTTGGATACACACCAAATTCTTGTGGCAGGTAGCCTAACTGTTTTCTAATTTCATTTGGCTCCTTTACAACATCTGTTTTATTAAAAGAAATTGATCCAGAAGAAGGTTCTTGTAACGAAGCAATGGTTCTCATTAGAGAAGATTTCCCTGCGCCATTTGCTCCTAATAAACCAAACATTCCGTTGGTGATTTCTAAATTAATTCCGTTCAATGCCTTTACTCCATTTGGATATGTTTTAGTAAGGTCTTTTATTGTTAAAGTATTCATGTGCGATGTTTTTTTTAAGTACACAACAAATATGTATGGTTTTACACTCTCCTTAAATTAATGATGATGTACAAGACTGTTTTTAATGCAGATAGAGTACTATTTATAGTAAACTAAGATTGAACCTAAAAAACTACCTGTTCAATCAAATTTTAATAGCGTATATCAATTTAGTTGCGTGATTGGTATAACAATGGTAATTTTGACCTATGATTCAGTTGTTGAAAAAATACAAAGCTTTTTTATTTGGGTTTATAATTATAGTTCCCATATTCTATTTGTTAGATTATCTTGGATATATTCTTCTTCCAGAAAACAGGTCTTATGAAATTGTTATTTACGCCATCATTTGGGGATCTATAGTTGCTTTGCCGTTTTATCATTATAAAAAGAATAAGAAAACAGTGTTAAGAGTTCTTGGTTTATTCTCCCTCTTATTTGTTGCTATAATTATTGATGGGTATATGAAAACACCAGACAACCCAATAACACTTAGCTTATTAATGTGTTTTTGGCTTGGTTTCTCTTATATTTTAACACCATCATTCATAAAAAAACACTGGAAATTAATTGCCCTTTTCTACGGGCCTATATATCTATATTTCATCTACTTAAGATTGTTTTCTGGCGATTTAGAAGCTTATTTAAATATTAAAGAAGATTTCCCTTTTGTACTGTTCTTTTTACCTCTTCCGATTTTGTTTTTTGTTTGGATTTTTGAGCAATGGAAATGGTTACAAAACTTAAAAGCAGAAAAATCGAAAACTGAATTATCTTTGTTAAGGACTCAGATAAATCCTCATTTTTTCTTTAATACATTAAACAACTTGTATGCATTAACAGTTAAAAACTCTAAACAAGCTCCTGAAGTTATTTTGAAATTATCTGATATGATGCGGTATACAATCTATGAAGGAGAAAAAGAAACTGTAAAGCTTGGAGATGAAATTGAGTATCTAAACAATTATATAGAACTACATAAGATTCGTTATAAAAAAACGGTAAAAATCACTTTTAATCATACAATTGATACTGGTTTAACCATTGCGCCATTATTGTTTATCATCCTATTAGAAAATGCGTTTAAACACGGAATAGAGACACTTACAGAGAATGCGTTTATCCATATGAATTTGTATGAAGACATCGATTTTATCCATTTTGATATTGAAAACAATTTTGACCCTAATGAAGTAAAAGAATCAAACGGAATTGGACTACAAAACCTAAAAAGAAGATTATCTTTATTGTATAAAGACAGCCATGAATTAAATGTTGATACAACAAAGAATACTTATAAAACAACTTTAAAAATTTCTAAATATGCTTAAATATATAATCATTGATGATGAGCCTTTAGCACACGAAATTATTGAAGAATTTTGTAGTATGCTACCACATTTACAATTAGAAAAGAATTGTTATAATGCGATGGAAGCCATGCAGTATTTGAATGAAAACACTGTTGATTTTATGTTTTTAGACATAAACATGCCAAAGTTAAGAGGGTTGGATTTTTTAAGAACATTGACAAAACCACCAAAAACAATTATTACAACTGCTTATAAAGAACATGCTTTAGAAGGGTTTGAATTGAATGTTGTAGATTATATTTTAAAACCATTTAGTTTTGATCGATTGGTGAAAGCTGTTAATAAAGTATCAGAAAATCAAACCACAAAAACTATTGTTAAAGAAATTTCTGCAGAAGACACTTCTACCCGATTCTTTGTAAAGGGCGATAAAAAACACCACCAAATAGATTTGAGTGATTTATTATATATAGAAGCCTACGGGAATTACACAAAGCTATTTCTAAAGGATGAAATGATTGTGAGTCATGAAAAAATATCACACTATGAAGCTATTTTAACCGACGGTAATTTTTTAAGAGTTCATAAATCATTTATTGTTGCTGTAGATAAGATAAAATTTATTGAAGGAAATCGAATTTTAATCAGTGAACATAAGATTCCAATTGGTCAAACTTATAAGAGCACAGTAAATAAGTTATTATCTTAAGACAAAAAAGAGATTGCTTTTAAACAACCTCTATTTCTCACTCAACTAACCAAAATAGTGTTAAGTCCTTTCCTGTAAAAGCTCTAATTTATCTTTTACTGCAGTTCCCATAATTTTTATTTTTCCACCAAATGGTAAGGATTCTACTTGATAAACAGTTCTTGCTGGGCGCTTATTCTCTTCAAAATACTCACTGTATAATTGATCAACAATAGGTTGATCCTTTAAATCATTAAAAGCAATATCAATAAAGACAATATCTTCTTTAGTAAATCCTGATTTTTCTATTACAGCAAAAAAATTTCCGAAAGCTCTTTCAGTCTCTTCTAATATAGACCCTAAAACAAATTCACCTTTTCTATTTACAGAAAGTTGACCACTTACAAAGCACATATTATTTGCTACCACAGCATGACTAATTGGGTTTGACCAGTTCGGTAAACCTTCTCTATTTTGAATATATTTTTTTGTGCTCATTTTGATGATTATAACTATTACTTAATTCCAGAAATTACTCCATTTAAATACACATACTGTGAAGCTGGAGCTTTCTCTTTTGCTTTTTTATAGTATTTTAATGCCATTTTTTTGTTTCCAGCCTTTAAATATGCTTCCCCCAAACTGTCTATATACATCCATATTAAAATGTCATTTGCGTGCTTTTTAATATTAAATGAGAAGACTTTTATCGCTTCTTTTGTATTGTTATCATTTAATAAAGAATATCCAAAGCTATTAAGTTCACCTGCACTTCCAAGAGAAAATGCTTCATCCATCATTTTTTTTGCAACAGCATTTTGTCCTTTTTTTGATAACAACTCTGCTTTCACTCTTAAATTACTAAAACTTTTATTTCTGGCTATTGATTGCTCAATCCAAGTCATAGCTTCATCTAAGTGTGTGTTATTTAGTAAACAATATGCTGCTAATTGCATATGACCTGCTCCTGAGAAACCTGCTTGGCCTTTTAGTTCTGCTATTGAATTGTCAATAATTATCTGAGTTGTATTAAACTCAATTTTAAAAGGAACTTG
The DNA here is from genome assembly GCA_913062575.1 of uncultured Flavobacteriaceae bacterium. Lineage (GTDB taxonomy): Bacteria > Bacteroidota > Bacteroidia > Flavobacteriales > Flavobacteriaceae > Polaribacter. Next base: position 4,373 of record CAJXVT010000054.1, read on the forward strand.
TACATCAGCCCATTCTAAAACAGCAACTAATTGCTTCGCAGAACGATCTGTAAAATTAAACCCTAACCATTCTTGAAATGGGATCTTCTTTGGAGATACAGATACCTTTAATACAGTTTCATTTTCTGTTGGTAATACAGTTCCCCAAGATTTATTGAATTTTGAAAATAGTATTTGAAATTTTTCTTTTCCAGGAATCATATACAAACCATAAGTACCAGCCTTGATAGTTTGACCTTCAACCATGGCATCATGCGAAAAAGAAATAGTTGTATTTTCGTTTGCTCCTGCTCGCCATACTGCTTTATAAGGAATCATTCCTCCAAAGACTTTTCTTCCTCTCGCTCCAGGACTATTGTATTTAATAGTAACATCAGAAATACCTAACCTCTGTGTAATAGATGCATCTTGACTTGGTTCTGGCATTGTTAATCTTTGCGCTTGAGTAACTGTTACAGTTACAAGTAACAATAATGCTACTATGATAGTTGTTTTAATTGTTTTCATATTTTAAGTTTTATGTATCTTCTATTTTGTTTGTACTTAGTTGTAAGTTTGTTTTTTATGTTAATAATTGTTCATAAAATCCTCCGATTTTTTTTTCTTTATCTATGAAATGCATTTCCAATATCCAATTTCTTTTTTGTCCATTTACATCTAAATCAAACATATTATTATGGTTATCAGGATGTACATATAATTGATAGTCTCCAGGTTCTAATTTTTCGTGAGGATATTTTCCTATTATGTGTCCAGCAATTTCTCCACCAAACTCCCATCCATATTCTTTTGCTTTATTTACCACAAATTCAAATAACTCAGAAGCTTTAAGTTCAGTCTGTTTGTTAAACCATATTTTTGTTTCCTGCCACGCTATTTCTATGTCATTTTTTAATTTAAGTTTTATAGGGTTGCTTCCAACGACATAAGTACGTCCTAAATCTGCTTCCCATTTTTCAATGATTGGTCCGAAGTCAAAAAATAGTATATCATTTTCTTGAATTATTTTGTTAGGTGGATTTTCTTTATAAGGGTATAAAGTATTCTCACCACATCTTACTATTCTTTTATGCCAATGTTCTTCAATATCGAATAATTCTTTCGCTAAATTGAATATTTCTTTATTTAGTGTTTCTTCATCTTTACCAGCAATGATTAAATTCTTTGCTTCAACCTCATTAAATAATTTGATAGCTATTCTTTCTGCTTTAATTAGGTTTGATTTTACTGTATCCATTTTTAAATTTTGTTTAGATTGCTTTTAATGACGTACAACTTTTTATTATTTCGATGGCTTATATGTATATTCCAAATTATTGGAAACTGCTTTCGCCCATTCTTTTCCTAAGATTTTCTCTATTAAATGAAAAGAAGCATCAATTCCTGCTGATACTCCGGCAGATGTAATCACTTTTCCATTATCGACAAAACGTTTATTATTGTGTACTTTTTTAATAGCTGGATAGTTTTTTCTAAGTATTTCTATTCCTGCTGTATGGGTAGTTGCTTCCAAATTATCTAAAATACCGATCTCTGCAAGAATAAAGGCTCCTGTACAAATTGAAAACGTATAATCTACTTGCATTGAATGCATTTTTATCCATTTTAAAGTAGCAGCATCAACACTAGTCCACATTCCACCTGGTATTATTAAAATATCTGGTTTTGGACTGTCTAATATGCTGTATTGAGGATTAACACTTAAGTTCGGCATCGTGATGATTGGTTCTTTTGTTGCTCCTACTGTATATACATTAAAATTTTTAGATCCTGCAGATGTAAAAACATCATAAGGCCCAGCATAATCAAGCACTTGAGCATGACTAAACAATAAAATGGCAACATTCATTGGTTTGTCTAAATTCTTCAAATAACTGAAGGGGTTTGTTACAGCGACTAGCTTCATCCCACAATCTTTACAATTGGCTGGTTTGTCAAAATGCTTTCCATCAGAATCACATCCACAAGGTGCACATTGATAAATTACATTAGGTTTATTCTGGGCAAAGGCATGTTCTTGAAAAGTGATCAATAATAACAAACATGCTATTGAGGTTAAAAAAAAATTTGTTTTAGGTTTCATGTCTTTTTTTATTTATAAACTAATTTTTGTGTTATTTTTCATACGGATTATCAGCAGAGAGTATCAATCCTTCTCCTGGTTTCCATTTATCATACTCCATGTAAAAAGCAACTTCTTTTGCCTTTTCTAATCCTTGTAATTTAGCCACTAAATGTAGTGCTCCATCAATACCTGCAGAAACTCCAGCTGTTGTTATTACCCTTCCATTATCTACAAAACGAACATCTCTTCTTACGTTTACCTTTGGATAGCTTTTCTCTAAATCATCTAGTACAGAATGAAACGTAGTTGCTGTTTTTCCATCTAAAATTTCGGCTTTTGCTAAAATCATTGCACCTGTACATACAGAGAAATGGATATCTACATCTTTTCTAGCTTTAACCCATTTCATTACCTCTTTATCAGCATAAGCATTGTGTGCATTACCACCAAAAAAAGCAAGTATATTTGATTCTGGAGCATCTTTAATACTATAATCTGGCGTTACTTTTAAAATTCCTTGAGACAGGATCGATTCTTTGGTTTTAGAAACTGTAAACACTTCATATCCTGCATATGCAAACACTTCCATAGGGCCAGCAAAGTCTAACACTTCTACTCCGGGTTGTAAGTAAAAAGCAATTTTTATCTTCTTAGCTCTTAATGTTTCTAGAGCATCACTATCTCTCTTTTCTTTTGTGGTAAATTTCATATTACAAGTGGTACAAGTACCGGGTTTATCATGGGTTTCTGTATCGCAGACATTGTCACAGGGTGGACAAACGTAAACAGTTTTTTGCCTAGCACACATTGTTAATGTGAATAAAATAGCAAATAAGGGAATTATTTTTTTTAACATTTTTTATCTATTATTTATTTTCTTTTAACTTTTTTAAAGCGCTATTATACCTTGGTAGAAACACCTTTTGATCAGTTCTATCTGACACGTTATTTAAAGCTATTTCCCAATGCTTTATTGCTTTCTTTTTATTCCCTAACGCAGTATACACTTTTGCAAAATCCACATGTATCATAAAGGTTTCTTCTGGAAATTTCTTTGCATTTAAAGCGTATAATTTTAAAGCCTCTTTGATTTTATTTTTTGACAACAACCTTCTTCCTTCGCTAGAGATTTCTTTTGCATTAGCTGTTTTAAGTGCTTCTGCTCTTAGTGCTTTTGCTTCTTCAACACGTCCCAATTTTTCTAAAACATTTGCTTTTGCAGAATAAGTCCCGAAATTTTTATTCCCAAACCATTGTCTGTTAATTGCATAGTCAGCCCATTTTAATGCTTCCTCTAAATTGATATTATTTGTTACACAGAAATTGATTGCTTCTGTCCAATTTGAATCAGAAAAACCAGCACCATTTCGTAAATCGCTTCGTAGCTTTTCTACATATAACTCATTTATATTTGGAACTTCAATTTTTACTGGAACTGATAAGTATTCCCATTTCAAAGCCATTATAGCATGATCACTTTTTCTTTCAATAAAATCATAGGTAAGCCATTCTGTAAAATGAGTTTTAGTTGGCTTTACTGTTACTCTTAGCGCATCTTCTTTTTGATCATAATACAATGCTCCCCAAGAATTATAGTTCTTTGAAAAAATGATGGTCCATTCCTCTTTACCTGCCAACATAAAAAGCCCATATTTTCCTGCTGGTAAATGCTGTCCTTCAATTTTAACATCATGACTTACTGTAAAAACAGTGTTTGTTTGTGCACCAGCTCTCCAAGGAATCATTTGGTTTGCAAAGGTTACAAAGTGAAATCCATAAGGAACTAATTTTCCCCAAATTTTGCCAGTTCTATCTTCTCCAGATCTTGGGTTTGTAACATTCGGACTGTTATACGTTACGTTTGCTTCTACCAACCCAATCCATTGGCTTAAACTTACTTTTTGGTTTGAAGATTCAGGAAGTGTAATTCCGTTTTGAGCAAATAAAGTATTGTTACTTAAAAATAATAGTAATAATGAAATACATGTTTTTTTAAACATCTCCTTTAGTTTTATTTATTGCGTTTATATAAATGATTGAGTATAATTATTACTCATACAAATTATTACGGTGCATCGTAATAATTACGCAACAAATTTAAAGTAGATAGGTGTTTATTAAAAGGACAAGTAAACTCACAATTAGGACAATTTACAAGTAAGATTCAATATCTGCAGGGATAATCTCTTTATGTTTTTTTAGCAAAGTTCTTAATTGATTGGTACTACTTAAACCACAATTTTGAGCAGCAAAATCAATCGTGTAACCATCAGCTAATAAATTAATTGACTGCTCTACTCTCAATTTTGATAAATAATGCCCTATGGTAATTCCAGTTGTTTTTTTAAACAAACGAGTTAAGTTCCTAGCACTCATATGAACTTTATCCGCAATATCTTCAATGTTAAAAGGAGTTGCTAAATTACTTCCTATAAAATCTTGTGCATTGTGAATTCTATCATCTAAATGATTTCTGTATTGTAGAAAAATACTTAGCTGCGGGTCTGTTTCTCCTCTTCTAAAATAAAGAACAATCTCTTTAGCTATTTCAACTGCGAATTTAATTCCGAATTCTTTTTCTACTAAGTACAAGCATAAATCAATTCCAGAAAGCATTCCAGCACTTGTATAAATGCGCTCATTTTCTACAAATAGCTTATTCTTTAATAACTTTGTATCAGGGAATTTTTGTTCGAAAACATCAAATGCTTTCCAATGTGTAGTGGCCATTTTCCCTTTTAGCAAACCAGATTCGCCCAATAAAAACGCACCAGTACAAACAGAAACCATGGTTACTCCATTTGTATATTGTGTACGCATCCAACTATAAAAATCTTGACTTTCTAGTCTAAAATCTACATCCATCAAAAGGTCAAATTCTATCCCTGGAACAACTATAATATCATCTTCTTTTAAGTCTAAATTTTGATATGGTGTCAGTTTAGAAAACCCTAAGCCCAACGAACTATCTAATTCTGTACTTTCTGTTGTAGACACAAAAAACAAATTTAAATCGGCTCCGTTCTCTTTACATTCATAAAATAATTGAGCTGGGCCAATAATATCTAATGGATGTGTTTGTGGAACGATTAAAAAGTAAATATTTTTCATTAATGCTTATAATAAGAACTTGGTAAAAGTAGGTAAATAGTTATGCAGCTCTTTTTATTGCATGTTAAAATATATATAAAGAACTAAATGTTTCTATTAGTTAATGCATATTAGTCATAAAAAAACCGAACTAAAAAGTTTGGTTTTTTTATGCTTTGATATTAAAGATATTGCTTTAAATCGATAGAGTTGATATCGTAATGTGAAGCATAGTTCACAGCTTCTCCATTTTTAATCACTAACAATTGTGGAGATTGATGCTGAACTTGAAATGCATAACCAACTTCATTTGATAGCTCTCTGAAGTTTAGTAAATCTAAATAGTACACTTTTAATTCTTTTAATTCTTCATCAAATTGCTTTTCAAACATCTTAATAACCATTCTGCTAATTCCACATCTGGTAGAGTGCTTAAAAATTAGAACCGTTTCTTCTTTTGAGATTGTATTAATTTCTTCTAAATGATCTAAGGATTTTAAAGGAATCCAATGAACATTAGAAGTAACTTCCTTTTTTTCTTCAGAACTACTTTTAAATATGCTTTTTAATAAACTCATTAAATATTTTTTAGAGTAAGTCGTAATCTTTTCAATTCCTTTCAACAGTCAAAAAGTCATTTAAAACAAGGCTTTAGCAGACAAAATGACTCATTAATTTATTGATTTTCAATTGGTATTAAATTTGCCACAAAGAAAGAGAAAAGAAAATACAAACGTTATGAATTTTAATAATTATACCATAAAATCACAAGAAACGGTTCAACAAGCACAACAGCTTGCTCAGAGTTTCGAACATAATCAAATAGAAAACGAACATCTTTTCAAAGCTTTATTAGAAGTGGATGAAAATGTAATTCCGTTTTTATTAAAAAAACTAAATATCAATGTTGATGTATTACAACAGCTTTTAGACAAACAACTAGAGAGTTACTCTAAAGTTACTGGAGCAGAATTAACACTATCAAGAGAAGCATCTAAGAGTTTAACAGAAGCATCTATCATTGCTAAAAAGATGAACGATGAATATGTTTCTATTGAACATATCATCTTGGCAATCTTTAAATCTAAAAGTACAATTGCTCAGGTTTTAAAAGATCAAGGAGTTACTAAAAATGAATTAGAAGAAGCTATAACTGAGTTGCGTAAAGGAAATCGAGTTACTTCTCAAAGTGCAGAAGAAAGTTATAATTCGTTAAGCAAATATGCGAACAATTTAAATCAGCTTGCACAAGATGGTAAATTAGACCCAGTAATTGGTAGAGATGAAGAAATTAGAAGATTACTTCAAATTCTTTCTCGTAGAACAAAGAACAACCCTATTTTAGTTGGTGAACCAGGAACTGGAAAAACTGCTATTGCAGAAGGATTAGCACATAGAATTATACGAGGTGATGTCCCAGAAAACCTAAAAGATAAATTGATTTTTTCTTTAGATATGGGCTCATTAATTGCCGGTGCAAAATTTAAAGGAGAATTTGAAGAGCGCTTAAAAGCTGTAATTAAAGAAGTAACAGATTCTAACGGAGATATTGTATTGTTTATTGATGAAATCCATACACTTGTTGGAGCTGGTGGTGGACAAGGAGCAATGGATGCCGCGAATATTTTAAAGCCAGCCTTGGCTCGAGGAGAGCTACGTGCAATTGGAGCTACAACCTTAGATGAATATCAAAAATACTTTGAAAAGGACAAAGCGTTGGAACGTCGTTTTCAGAAAGTATTTGTAGATGAACCTGATACTGAAAGTGCCATTTCTATCCTTAGAGGAATTAAAGAAAAGTACGAGACACATCATAAAGTACGTATAAAAGATGAAGCTATTATTGGGGCTGTAGAGTTATCTACTCGTTATATAACCAATCGCTTTTTACCCGATAAAGCTATTGATTTAATGGATGAAGCTGCTTCAAAATTACGAATGGAAATCAATTCCAAACCAGAAGAACTAGATATCTTAGATAGAAGAGTGATGCAGTTGGAAATTGAAATTGAAGCCATCAAAAGAGAAAACGATACCACCAAATTGAAATTATTAAATGCAGAATTAGCTAATATAAAAGAAGATCGTAATGAAATTAATGCCAAATGGCAAAGTGAAAAAAGTATTGTAGATGCAATTCAAACTGCTAAAACAGCTATTGAAGAAGCCAAACAAGAAGCTGACAAAGCAGAACGTAATGGAGATTACGGAAAAGTAGCTGAATTACGCTATGGGAAAATTAAAGAACTACAAGAAGAGCTTGAAACACAACAAAAAGTATTAGCTAGTAAAGGAGACAATTTATTAATCAAAGAAGTAGTTACTTACGATGACATTGCTGAAGTTGTTGCTAAATGGACAGGAATACCGATTACAAAAATGTTACAATCTGAACGCGAAAAATTATTGCGATTAGAAGAAGAACTACACAAACGTGTAGTTGGTCAAGAAGAGGCAATTGAGGCTGTATCTGATGCTGTTAGGCGTTCTAGGGCTGGTTTACAAAACCCAAATAAACCCATTGGCTCTTTCTTATTCTTAGGAACAACAGGAGTTGGAAAAACAGAATTAGCAAAAGCATTAGCTAGTTATTTATTTGACGATGAAAATGCCATGACCCGGATAGATATGAGTGAATATCAAGAACGCCATTCTGTAAGTAGATTAGTTGGAGCGCCTCCTGGATATGTTGGGTATGATGAAGGTGGCCAATTGACAGAAGCTGTACGTAGAAAACCATATTCTGTGGTACTTTTAGATGAAATTGAAAAAGCCCATCCAGATACGTTTAATGTGCTACTACAAGTATTAGATGAAGGACGATTGACTGATAATAAAGGTAGAGTTGCTGATTTTAAAAACACCATTATTATTATGACATCTAATATTGGAAGTCATATTATTCAAGAGAAATTTGAAAACTTTAAAGGAGATATTTATACCACAATGGAATTGGCTAAAACAGAAGTTTTAGGATTATTAAAGCAAACTGTACGACCAGAATTTATCAACCGAATTGATGATATTACCTTGTTTACCCCTTTATCAGAAGATAACATTAAAAGAATTGTAAAACTACAATTGAGTATCGTTAAAAACATGATTGCAAAACAAGAAATCACTTTTGACGCAACAGATGAAGCTATTTCTTATTTAGCTGAAAAAGGCTATCAACCAGAATTTGGTGCAAGACCAGTAAAGCGAGTCATTCAAAAAGAAGTATTGAATCTATTATCAAAAGAAATATTAGCAGGAAAAATAACAACTGACAGTATTATTTTACTAGATGCATTTGATAAAAAACTAGTATTCAGAAATCAATCAAATTTGGTTAATAATTAAAAATAGTTAAAAAGCAATGTTGTTTCAACATCGCTTTTGTTTTGTGTATATTCGTGTTTTAAAACTTAATAAAATGAAAAAATACTTACTACTTATTGTTTTTGCGTTTAGTACATTCGCAAGTTTTGCTCAAGAAAAAGATGAAGAAGTAACCACATATTATTTAATTCGTCATGCAGAAAAGCAACGAACAAACCCTAATGATAAAGATCCTAGTTTAACATTCAAAGGATTGAAACGTGCTGATAAATGGGCAGAAGTTCTAGCTACTGCAAATATCAATATGGTATATACAACAGATTATAGTAGAACCAAAGAAACTGCACAACCAACTGCCGAGAAAAATGGGTTGAGAATGTATGTTTACAATCCAAGAAAAATGTATGATGATGGATTTAAATACAACACTAAAGGAAAAAATGTGTTAGTTGTTGGTCATAGTAATACAACTCCGTTTTTTGCAAATAAGATCTTAGGAAAAGAATTGTATAAACAAATAAAAGACGATAACAATAGTAATTTATACATTGTTACCGTCTCTAAAAATGGTGTTACAAGTGTTGTTTTAACTATTAATAATTAATCTAACAACTCTACTTGAACATTTTCTAGATTAATTTCTGATAATTTTTCAAGTCCAGAACTTTCAAATGCTTTGTCTAAATTTTCTAATTTAGTTAAAGCATTTTTTGCTTTGAAATTATTGTTATCTACAAAACGAATTCCGTTAATAACTCTTTCATTTGTTGCTTCTCTAAAGCGTTTCCCTCCTCCATTTACATGAAAACTATAGGCTAAATAATCAATTTTGAAATCTTTCTTATTGATCCAATACACAAACACATCATCAAAGTCTTCTCCTCCTCCATCTTCAGAAAAACTAACTTCAACTTTATAGTAAGACTTACCTTTAACTATAGACTCTTTTAATAGCTTCTTTTTTACAGCTCCATCATTTAATCCAAATGGCAATACAGAAAAATAATGTACAGAATTTATAGACCCAGAATATCTAGTTGACATAGAATCTGGAACAATAATAAACTCATCGTTTCTATATCTTTCAAAACCATTATTTGATAAAACATCTCTTGTTTCTGTAGTATCACTCTTGGTAATTCTTATGAGAGAAAATTTACCTTTATTTCTTACTGCTGTATAGTGTCTTTTTCTAAAATTAAATTCTATTGCTGCAGCAGAAACTTTATCTGCTCCAGAAGCTATAATAGATTCATCAATTATTTCTTGTGCTGTAAGCACTTTTATTTCAGGTTTACAAGATGAAATAGTTACTATAAAAATTAATAATATTAGGGTACGCATATATTGTTGTTTTTCTTGTTTTGACGAAAATAAAGCCCAAAATTACAGCTATTATCCATCAACTCTCGTAAAGTTTTGTTAATTGTCTGGTACTTTACAGTTATTTGATTTATAGTTTAATAATTTCTTTATTCTGCCTGATTTTTATGATTATCTTTGCTTTTGAAATGCAGAAAAAAATTAACATTCAGAATAAAAAAGCGAGATTCGAATACGAATTTATAGATAAATATACCGCTGGAATTCAGCTAACTGGAACTGAAATAAAATCAATTAGAGAAAGTAAAGCTAGAATTACAGAGAGCTTTTGTGAGTTTAATGAACAAGGCGAATTGTTTGTGGTAAACATGTTTATTGAAGAATATTCTCATGGAAACTTTTTTAATCATAAACCAAAAAGTGAACGTCGTTTGTTATTAAACAAACGCGAATTAAAAAAATTAGAAAA
>CAJXVT010000055.1 GCA_913062575.1 uncultured Flavobacteriaceae bacterium
ACTGCATTTGCAATTTCTTCTGGTTTTGCAAAACGTTTTGCTGGTGAAGCATTCATCATATTTTTAGAAACCTCATCAACAGACAATCCTGTTTTTGCTGATTTATTTTTAATGATTTCATTCAAACGTTCAGTTCCTGTTGCGCCTGGTAATACATTATTTACTGTAATTCCAAATTGCCCCAACTCATTCGCCAATGTTTTTGACCAGCTTGCAACAGCACCACGAATAGTATTTGAAACTCCTAAACCATCTAAAGGCTGTTTTACCGACGTAGAAATCACATTGATGATTCTACCAAAACCTTCCTTTTTCATAAAAGGAACTACTGCCTGCACCAATACATGATTGCATTTTAAATGCTGTGTAAATGCAGATTCAAACTCTTCTATTTTAGCATTAAAAACAGGTCCACCAGCTGGTCCACCAGTATTATTAACCAAAATATGAAAATTTAAATTTGAAGCTTCAATTTTTGATTTCAACTCTTGTGGATTCGAAAAATCGGCAACAATATAATTATGATTTTGATTGTTGTTTGGCAATTCTGAAAGCACGGCTTTCAACTTCTCTTCATTACGAGCAATCAGCGTTATGTTTACTCCTTCTGAAGCCAGCCCCATTGCTGATGCTTTTCCGATTCCTTGCGTACTTCCGCACACTAGGGCGTTTTTATTGTTTATTTCTAAGTTCATTTATTTTAATTTAAAACTATCTAATATTTTATTTCCCGTCTCAATAAATCTATCATATGTATCTGGCAAAGCTGTAAATGTTAATACATATACTTTTTCATTTTTTAAAAAATAATATTGTTTAAACTTTAATAGGTTTGCTCCAATCCTACCTTTCCATATTGCCATATGATAGCTATTCATATTTTTACTTACTAGTATTTCCCCTTCTGGAACCATTGTTTCTATTTGCTTTTTTGAAAGCTTAACATAGGACTCCATTGTAAAACCTTTTCCTGATAGGTCTTGAACTATAAGATTTACATTCTCTTGAAATTTATCATTCGGTTCAGGCTTAGAAAATAATATAAACTTAGAATTCATTTGACCAGAAGTATCTAGCAACCAGTCTTTAGAATAACTAACTTCAAATCCTTCATTTTTATAAGTTGAGCTTTCTTGACCAGAAACAACTGTAGTTACAATTATTAATAAAAGCGTTAGATATATTCTCATTTGATTAATCTTGTTTTTCAATTACCGTTATTAATATTTAATACATATGTTTTTCGCTTCGGTAAAGAAACGTAAAGCTTCGAAACCGCCTTCTCTACCAACTCCAGATGCTTTTACACCGCCAAATGGCGTGCGTAAATCTCTCATCATCCAGGTATTTACCCAAACAATTCCTGTTTGTAATTGTTGTGAGAACTGCATGGTTCTATTTAAATTGTTCGTCCATAATGTCGCAGACAATCCATATTTTACATCGTTTGCTAAACTCAATGCTTCTTTATCTGTTTTAAATGACATGATTGTAACTACAGGCCCAAAAACTTCTTCCTGATTGATTCTACAGGAGTTGTCTTCTACTTCAATTACAGTTGGTTGTAAGTAATATCCGTTCTCATAATTTGGAACCGTAACTTCCAATCCACCACATAAAACCTTCCCTCCTTCATCTTCGGCAATTTTAATATAGCCTTCTACTTTTTCTAAATGTGGTTTCGAAACTAATGCTCCAATATTTGTTGAATTATCTGATGGATGACCAACTTTTAATTGCTTAACTTTCTGAACAAAATCTGCTTTAAACCTTTCATAGATTGTTTCTTCTACAAAAATTCTACTTCCACATAAACAAATCTGTCCTTGATTCGCAAATGAAGAACGCACTGTAGTTTCTAACATCTTATCATAATCGCAATCTGCAAAAATGATATTTGGATTCTTCCCTCCTAATTCTAAGGATAACTTTTTAAACATTGGTGCAGCAACTCTAGCGATATGTGCTCCTGTGGCCGTTCCTCCTGTAAATGAAATTGCTTTGATATGCGGATGCTCAACAATTGCTTGTCCAGTTGTTGTTCCTAATCCATGCACTATATTCAACACGCCATTTGGTAAACCTGCTTCAGTACAAATTTCACCTAACAAATAGGCAGTCATTGGTGTTACTTCACTAGGTTTTGCTACCACGCAGTTTCCTGCTGCAATTGCCGGCGCAATTTTCCAAGTAAATAAATACAAAGGTAAATTCCAAGGAGAAATACACCCTACAACTCCTAAAGGTTGACGTACTGTAAAGTTTACAGCATTCAATCCAACACTTTCGTGAGATTCTGATGCAAACTGCGTAATTGCATTCCCGAAGAAACGGAAATTACTTGCAGCTCTCGGTATATCAATCTGTTTTGCTAGACTCAACGGCTTTCCGTTGTCTTTAGATTCAGCCAGCGCAAAACGCTCTAAATTGGCTTCTAATAATTCAGAAATTCGAATCAGAATTCTACTTCTTTCTTCTAACGCTGTATTTGACCACTGCTTAAAAGCAGATTTTGCAGAATTATAAGCTAATTCTATGTCTTCCAATGATGAATTCGGGATTTGACCATAGATTTCTCCGTTTGCTGGATTGTAATTATCTATAAAACCCCCATTAACTGGGTTTACAAATTCTCCGTTTATGTAGTTTTGGATGTTCATCTAACTTTTTTTATAAGCTGTCACTTTAATTTCCACAACTAAATCTGGGTGTGGTAATTGATGCACTGCAACCGTTGTACGTGTTGGTCCAGTTTCTTTTTCAAAAAATTCTGCATAGGCTTTATTATACCCTGCAAAATCATTCATATTTACCAAGAATGTAGAAACATCAACCACATCTTTAATACTAGCTCCTACTTTTTGCAAATTTTCATCAATATTGTTTAAGACTTCTCTGGTTTGTGTTTCTGCATTCAAGTATTTTGTTCCCATTTCGTCAATAATATCAACTCCAGCAATACTATTATCTGGTCTTCGAGAACTTGTTCCTGACACAAAAATAAAATCTCCTACAACTTTCACATGTGGATATGCGCCTCTTGGTGTTACTTTTTTTTCTTCCATTTTATTCTTTTCTATATTTTCTCTAATTCGTACAATTCAATCATTTTCTTTTCTATGATTCTTTTAGGCACGTTTTGTAATAAAAAGTTTCTTGTTTTTTTTCCATATTTCCAATGCGCCATCTTACCAGTATTCCATGATTGTTGTACAATGGAATTCACCTTCTTTTGTCTTTTTTGCTGAAACAAATCAAAAACATTCTCACCTGGTTTCACCTCTATCAAATTACTTAAATAATAAGCATCTTCAATTGCCTGTGCTCCACCTTGCCCCATATTAGGAGTTGTAGCATGGCCTGCATCTCCAATTAAACAGATACTATTCTTATACCATTTAGACATTGGCTTTAAATCATTGATGTCGTTTTTTAAGATCTTACTTACTGGTGTTGCACTAATCAACTCCGATATTACTGAATGAAAACTTGAAAACTTTTCAATCAAGTTCTCCTTCATTAAGCTTTTATTTTCTTTACTATGCTGTTTTGCTGTTGCAACAGCAAACCAATACACTTTGCCTTTTGCTATTCTAGAAATTCCAAAACGAATTTGGTTTCCCCACAATTCAAATCCTCTGTGATCATATTCTGAATTTAATGCTATGTCAGCAACACCTCTCCAACAAGTTTGACCTGAATATCTTGTCCTACTGTTTGGAAATAACTGTTTTCTAACTTTCGAATTGATTCCGTCTGCTCCAATTAAAAAATCGGTCTCAATACTAGAATTATCATCAAAAGACACTTCTATTTTACCTGAGTTTAACTCATTAAAAGAGTTGAATCCTTTATTCAATATTATTTTCTCTGCTGGTATTTTATCGAACAGTACTTTTTGTAAGGTTGCTCTATGAATGGCAACAGTAGTATACCCAAACTTTTTTTCTATAACGTTTTGAAAACTATCTGACAACGGAGATAAATCTGGTTTACCAATGGTTATTCTATCAATTGGATTCCCTTTAGATTGTATCTCTTCTAACACACCTAATGATTCTAATACTTGCAAAGCATTTGGTGCTAACCATATTCCAGCACCAACTTCATTCAACTCTGGTGCTTTTTCAAATAATTGATATTCGATTCCTTTCTTCTCAAAAGCCAATGCTGTTGTAAGTCCGCCAATTCCTGCACCAATGATTGTATATTTCATTAGTTATTATTGTTTTTCGCCATCTCCAACAACCTCATTGTTGTTCTATAATTACGAGACGTAGCAGTTATATTTAATTTCTTTTCAAATATGTTATTTGTCAGTTTTGTCCTTCCAAATCCATCAGGGCAATACACATATACCATGTCATCCACAATTGTATATTCATCATCATTGGTGATATTTACTTCAATGGTAGCTTCCTTAGAAACTTCACTTAAAAAAGTAAAAGATACAATTTTATGGTTTTCTGTGGGATAAGGATTATTTGCAATGGCATTTTCCCATTCTGATATTGTTCTCACCAATACAGGAACATCGTATCCGAATTTTGAGGCAATTCTCTTTTTCACTTTTTCGGCAACTTCTTCTTTAGACAAGACTGAATTCAACACAACATTCCCACTCTGAATATAGGTCTGAACATTTTCAAATTTCAAACCATTCAATAAATCACGAAGTTCTGCCATCGGAAGAATATTTTTTCCCGAGACATTGATTCCCCTTAATATAACGATGTTTGTTTTCATTAATTTAATCCTGCTATTTTGTCTTCTTGTAAAATTGCAGCGGTTTCTTGTTGTACTTTTTCTAATACAATTGCTAATTCTTCTTTTGTCATATCTAACGATGTAGAAATATCTTTATCCGCAATCATATTCAGCAATGCTTTGTCTTGAGCTCTTCCAATTCTCATCGCTTCATCATAGCCAATATTTGCGTTGAATGTCACCATAGAATATTTCGAAAAATACTCCGTTGGAAAATTCTTTTCCAGATCCATTTCTATTTTTCGCTTTTGCTTAAATAACGGATTCGCTACATGATCTCTCATTTCATAATAATTCTCGACTGCTAAATCTCCAATTGCATCTGCATCTACTTTTCTTGTTGCTTCATAAGTTTTAAAAACACTTTCCCAGTTTTCTAAATTCTGATTTAAAATTCCGTCTAAAACAACCACATCTTCAAAAGAAGCATTCATTCCTTGTCCGTAAAATGGCACAACTGCATGCGCAGCATCTCCCATAATTAAGGTGTTATTTTTATAAGACCAAGGAGAACATTTTACGGTTCCTAATGCTCCTGTTGGATTGTCAGCAAACTCTTTTGCTATATTCGGAATTAACGCCAGCGCATCTGGAAATTGCGCTGTAAAAAAAGCTTTAATTTCTGCTTCTGTAGTCAATGTTTTAAAATTATATTCTCCCTCTTCATTACCCAAGAACAACGTTACAGTAAAACTACCGTCCATATTTGGCAAGGCAATTAACATGTATTCTCCACGAGGCCAAATATGTAAATGATCTTTACTTATTTGATGATTTCCGTTTGCATCTGCAGGAATCTCTAACTCTTTATAGCCGTGGGTTAGATAGTTTTGCGAATAACTAAACAAGAATTTACGTTCTAAATAATAGCTTTTACGTAATACAGAACCTGCACCATCTGTTCCGAAAATAAGATCTGCATTTACACTAAACTCTTCTTTTGTTTTATAATTTTCAAAAGAAGCAACAGTATTTTCAATATCTACAGCAATACACCTTTTATTGAAATAGATATTTACATTTTCATGTTGCTCTGCTTCGGTTAACAGAATTCCGTTTAAGTCTCCTCTAGAAATAGAATTGATATATTCTCCTTCTCTACCCGAATAATTAGAAGCAAATGTATTTCCTTCTGTATCGTGTACTAAACGACCATACATCGGAATACAAATTTCTCTTGCTTTTTCTTCAACTCCTACCAAACTCAAGGCTTTAAAACCTCTATCAGACAATGCTAAATTGATAGATTTACCTGCAGAAATATCTGTAGTTCGCAAATCTGGTCTACTTTCGTAAACTTCAACCTTATATCCTCTCTGCGCCAATCGTAAAGCCAATAATGAACCACATAAGCCAGCTCCAACAATTAATATGTTTTCTTTATTTTTCATTTTACAACAATCCTTTTAAAATATCCACCATTCTATATACATCTTCAAAACTGTTATACATTGGTACCGGAGCACAACGAATCACATCTGGCTCTCGCCAATCTGTAATGATATTATTTTCTGTTAGTTTTGTATGCAACTTTTTATCTGCATTATTCACTTGTATCGATAATTGACAACCTCTTTCTTTTGGATTTGATGGCGTGATAATTTTAATACTATCAGAATTTATTTGGTTGATTAAAAACTCAAAATAACCTGTTAATTTTTCTGACTTTTCACGCAAAGCATCCATTCCAACCTCAGCAAACATATCCAAAGAAGCTTTAATTGCCGCCATAGATAATATTGGTGGATTTGACAATTGCCATCCTTCTGCTCCTGGCATCACATCAAATGGTTGTCGCATATTAAAACGTGTTTCTTTATTATGATTCCACCATCCAGAAAAACGCGGCAAGTCTTTATTATATGCATGTTTTTCGTGCACAAACAAACCTCCTAGGCTTCCAGGTCCAGAATTCAAATATTTATAGGTACACCAAGCTGCAAAATCGACTCCTGAATCATGTAATTCTGGCGAAATATTTCCTGCGCCGTGTGCTAAATCTATTCCAACCATGCAATCCTTAGCATGACCAATTTCTGCAATTTTTTTGAGGTCTAAATATTGTCCGGTATAGTAATTTACTCCTCCAATTAACAACAATGCTATTTCATCTCCTTGCTCAGAAACGATGGTATCTAAATCTTCAATGTTTAGTAATTCTTCTCCAACTCTTGGTCTCCATTCTACCAATCCTTCATCTACATCAAAACCATGAAATTTTAATTGCGATTGTACCGCATATCTATCTGAAGGAAATGCATCTGACTCAATTACAATTTTATATTTCTTTTTTGTTGGCTGATAAAAAGACACCATCAACAAATGTAAATTGGTTGTAAGCGTATTCATCACTACAACTTCTATAGGTTTTGCACCTACAATTTTCGCCATGTTCTCTGTCAAAAACTCATGATATGGTAACCAAGGGTTTTTCGCTTCAAAATGACCTTCTACACCGTAGCTAGCCCAATCATCGAGTTCTTGCTGAATGTATTTCTGGGTATTCTTAGGCTGTAATCCTAAAGAATTCCCTGTAAAATACAACCAATCATTTCCATTTTTATCTTTCGGAATATGAAATTGATCTCGCAAATGCGCTAATTTATCTTCCTTGTCTTGTTGTTGTGCGTAGGCTAAACTGTCTTGATACATCTATCTTTATTTCTATTATCAAACGAATTCATAAGAACACTAAAGATACATCATTTTGCTGCGTTTTTTACAAGCAAAAAACCAAAGTGTTTCATTATATGAAACGGCGTTTTATAAATCTACACTTTTATCTTATCTTAGCCAAAATGATTACACACTAATTCTATGGAAACAACTTCTAAAAACTTAAATCAATCCATAATTAAAGCATTTACATTGTTAGATGCATTTACTACCGAAAAAAAAGAATGGGGCGTTAGAGAACTGGCTACAAAATCTGGCTACAACAAAAGCACAACCTACAGATTGCTAAGCACGCTCGTTTCTTTACAGGTAGTACAACAAAACGAAAATGAAAAATACAGCTTAGGAAGTAAATTATTTGAATTAGGAAACCGCGTTTCACTGTATCAATCATTAATAAATGCTACAAAAATTCCGATTAGAGACATTGCAATACACATTCAAGAAACTGTTTTATTTGGAGTATTAAAAAACAACCAAGTATTTTACATCAATAAAGCAGAAAGTCTTCAAGGCTTAAAAATTAGTACTTCTGTAGGCTCATATCAACCTATAAATGCAACAGCAATTGGCAAGGTCTTATTGGCTTTTTCTTCTCACGAAAAACAACAGAACACCCTAAAAATGATGAGTTTCAATTCATATACCAGAAAGTCTATCACTAAAAAAAACGAATTCATAACTGAATTAGAGAAAACAAAGAATCAAGGATACGCGTTAGATTTAGAGGAGTTTGAATTGGGATTGATCTGTGTGGCAATTCCTATTTTTAACAAAAACAACAAACTTATTGGAAGCATAAGCGCTTCTGGACCATCAAGTAGGTTTGAATTAAAAAACGTAAGCAATTACATTTCCATACTTAAAAATGGTGCTCAAAAAATTAACTTGTAAATACCTGATAGTATTTTGTATTTTAGCCTAAAATCAACCCACAAAGTGGGGTTTTAAACTTTTACTTTTTGATATGAAACTTTTTAAAATCTTATCTATTTCTCTTTTTACCGTCTTAGTATCTTGCAACAACACAAACAAGACGGCTTCAGAATTTGAAACTTTACATTCTAATATCAAAAAAGAGTTTGCTCCAGATAAGAGGGTTGAACTATTTGACATTCAATTTAAACACAAAAGCAATCAGTTTATTTTAACTGGAGAAACTACTTCTAAAAAAGCACTATCTATTTTATTAGATAGCTTGAAGCATAAAAACATCTCCTTTAAAAATGAAGTACGGGTTTTACCAGATTCTGCTGTAGGAAACAAAATCTATGCGTTAGGAAACAATTCTGTCATCAATATACGCTCAAAACCAAAACATTCTGCCGAATTAGGAACACAAGGCCTATTAGGAATGCAACTAAAAGTATTGGATAGAAAAGGAAGCTGGTACCGAGTTCAAACTCCAGATAACTATATTTCTTGGGTTGATGCTGGCGGAATTGAAATAATGACAGCAGAAAAAATACGCCTTTGGAACAAAAAACATAAACTTATTTACACTGCTAATTCTGGATTTGTTTACGAATCAAAAAACACAAAATCTACTAGAGTTTCTGATATTGCTTTTGGCGGAATTTTAGCCCTTGTAAAAGAACACGATTCTTTTTACGAAGTAGAATATCCAGACGGAAGAATTGGCTTCCTTAAAAAAGACGAAGCTGTACTATATACTACTTGGCTTAAAAACAGTCCCTCAAATGCCGAATTTATTGAGTCATCTGCAAAAACCATGTTGGGCGTTCCTTATTTATGGGGAGGAACATCTACCAAAGGAAATGACTGTAGTGGCTTCACAAAAATAGTCTATTTAATGAATGGCTATATAATTCCTAGAGATGCTTCTCAACAAGTACATGCAGGAAAAGTAGTTGATAAAAATTTAAAGTTTAAAGGTTTAGAAAAAGGAGATTTGATGTTCTTTGGAACACCTGCTACAAATGACAAAAAAATACGTGTCACTCATGTTGGAATTTGGCTAGGAAATAACAAAGGAGAATTTATTCATTCTTCTAGTAATGTTCATTTGAGTTCTATCAATGAGAATGAAAAAAATTATGACGAATTTAATAAAAACAGGTATTTAGGCAGCCGACGTTATCTAGGAGTTAAAGATGATAAAATCATAGACTTAAAAGCATCTTTACAGATTAAACCATAAAAAAAAGCCTCCAAAAATTGGAGGCTTTTTTATACTTTTTAGCTAATACAATACCCTAAACTTTATCGTACCTTCTATTTCTTTTAGTTTCTTAATTACTTTCGGACTGTAATCTTTATCTAAATCGGTAATTACATAACCTACTTTTTCATCCGTAGATAAATATTGATCTGTTATATTCATATTGTATTCTGCAAATACTTCATTGATACTTGCCATTATTCCAGGTACATTCTTATGAATATGCAAAAAACGATGTGCATTGTTATGGTTTGCTAATCTAATAGTTGGAAAGTTTACTGCATCCACAGTATTTCCAAAATTGATGTATGCCATCATTTTATTCGGAACAAAATCTGCAATATCTTTTTGCGCTTCTTCTGTGCTTCCTCCAACATGAGGAGTTAAAATCACATTCTCCAATCCTTTTAATTCAGTATAGAAATCTCCATTTGCTCTTGGCTCTTCTGGATATACATCTACAGCAGCTCCAGCAATTTTTCCGCTTTTCAATGCTGTTGTTAACGCAGTAATATCCACAACAAAACCACGAGACAAATTCACTAAATATGCACCATCTTTCATTTGAGAAATCTCTGCTGCACCTATAAAGTTTTTGTTTGCTGCGTTGTCATCAATATGCAAAGTAATAACATCAGAAATGGCTAGTAAATCTGACAGTTTATTTATTTTAGTTGCATTTCCTAGCGCTAATTTATCTGCTACATCATAATAACACACATCCATCCCTAGGGCTTCTGCCAAGACAGACAACTGCTTACCTATATTCCCATAGCCAACAATACCTAACTTTTTACCTCTAATCTCTCTTGAACCTCGAGCGGTTTTATTCCATTGCCCATTGTGCAATTCTGTGCTTCTTTGAAAAACACTACGCATTAACATAATAATTTCTCCAATTGCCAATTCAACTACAGAACGTGTGTTGCTATAAGGCGCATTAAAAACCACAATTCCATTCTCTTTACAGGCTTCTAATTCTATTTGTTTGGTTCCAATACAAAAGGCACCAATAACTAATAATTTTTCTGCTGCTTCAATTACTTTTTTTGTGACTTGTGTTTTAGAACGGATTCCCAACACATGTACATCTCTTATCCTTTCTATTAATTCGTCTTCTGATAAACTTTTAGAAACTGTTTCTACCGTAAATCCATCTTTTGATAATTTCTCAAAAGCATCTGGATGCACGTTTTCTAACAATAATATTTTTATTCTATTCTTCGGATAAGAAATATTTCTAGGCAGTCTATTTACAAATAAAAACTCATCAAGATTAGGCGTAATATGATCTGCATTCTTAGTAGTTTTATCTCTTGACACATTTTCTGTGTATGCGAAAAATTTATCTGCAACTCCCGCTTCTCTAGTTATAGCGTCGCTATAGCCATCACCAACTACTTGAATCTCTCCTTCCAGTTTTAAATCACGTATACATTGAATTTTTCCGTTATGTAGAGACAGTGGATTCTCTCTATCAAACCCAACAATTACATCATTTTCATCAAACTCAAAAGTGTTTGCAAATACGCGTTCTGCAGGCACATTATATGCTGCTACGATAGGCTCTATAAATTCCTTAAAACCTGCTGAAACCACATAAATATCATCAGAAAAATCTTCGAAAAAGGCCTTGTTTTTTTCAATTGAAACAGAAACCTGCTTTTTCAATGTAGAAATCAGATTTTCTAAATCCAATTTGGTTGCATTTAATAATTGAATTCGCCTTTCTAAAGATTCCGTAAAAGAAATATCGCCATCAATACCAAGATTGGTGATGTCAATTATTTCCTGAATAATTTCTTCTTTTTTAGGATTGTTCACCAATGTAATTTCGGCTAAAACATCTAAGGCCTCTACCCTAGTTAAGGTACTGTCAAAATCGAAAATAAAATTTCTTTTTGGAATGCTCATTATTTCACTGTGTTGTGTTGTTGTTAAGCAAGCAAATTTACAAAGTAAATATTAGCTTTAATCAGTAATTAGAAAGATTTACGAAATCATTTAAGTAAATCATTTACAGTTAGAAAAAACTTATTTTATTTCTAAAACGAATCGATTCCTAAAAGAGAAATCCACCATAAAACAGGAATCAACTCTACCCAAAAGGAACTATAATATTTAGTTTGAGTTATTTTGGCTCTCATTATAAAAAATAAGATGACAAAAAAGAACAATATAAACACGTTTTTAACATCTGAACTCGGAGAAATCACAAATTCTAACACCCCTGAAATCATCAATAAAACATAGCCTAGCTTTTTTGTTTTCTCTACACCAATTTTTTGTGGAATTGTCTGTAAAGATATGGCATCAAATTGTAAATCTCGAATATCAAAAGGTAATATCAACACACAAACAAGTAGAAATCGTTGTAAAAACAAATACCAAACAACTGGATTTTCAATTGCTTGTTCTGCATCCAATACTGGAACCATCACAGTTACTCCAGCCCAAACCAAGGCAACAATAACAATTTTCAAGTAACTGATGTTTCGTAGATTTTTTTGAAATCCACTTAAAAACGGAACGGCATATAAAATGGTCAACGCTCCAAATGGTAAATACCAAAGCAATGTTGCTAATGGCAATTGCAAGGCGTAATAACACATCAACAAAAAACATATAAAAGAAAAAACCTGAATGGATTTTAATTTGGTTGTTAAACTTCTGTGATGAAATTTTGCAACTCCAAAATACTTCACAAAATTATAGCCAGTAATTGTTCCATAAAAAATAAAATAATCCAACGCCTCATTATAGGGTAAACCAAAATACAGCTCTGTTATCCTCACAAAAGAATATACCGCCAAAGCAACATGAATGCTTGCGTTTAAGTAAAAATCAAGAAGTTTTTTTAGCATACTCATTACACAAAAATAGTCAATATGTTTATAACCCAGATATTTGGTTAATAAAATGTCTTTTTTTATCAAAATCATATCATTATTATTTCTGCAATTTTAGTTACTTTTGGTACGCGAAATCTCAGATTAAAAAACCGAGGCTCAATAAACACAAAAACTAAGTATTCAAAAGCTTTTTCACCACTGAAATTGCTTTTTAAAACAACAAACAACAGCACAGCAATGAACACAAATTCATTTCAAAGAAGACACATTGGTCCTAATGCCAAAGAGCAAGAAAAAATGTTATCTACTATAAAAGCAGACAACTTAGATCAATTAATTTTCGAAACAATACCTGATGATATTCGTTTACAAAACGGTTTAGATTTAGCTCCTGC
>CAJXVT010000056.1 GCA_913062575.1 uncultured Flavobacteriaceae bacterium
CCGTGATCTACGTGGGCTATAATAGCGATATTTCTAATTGGTTGCATGCTTGCTTATTTTGAAGCTGCAAAAGTAGTGTTTTTAATTGGTATTTTGAAGTTTCTAAGATGATTAGTTTTTTAACGCTAATCTATATCAATTTCTTTCGTGTCTTCTTTAAAGGCACTAGGTAAAATATCTGGAATCAATTTGATCAATAAAGGCAATAAGAGTGCGCCTCCAGGCAACATAAATATCGCAAAAGCCGGAATGCCTTTACAAATATCTAACAACTGTTCTTTTACCTTTACTTTCTCATCATTAGAAAGTTTTTTGTAGGTAGATTTTTTTAATAAAACGACTAGCTCTTTGCTTTCTTGAAGTTCTTTAGCTAGTCGTTTCTTATTCTTTTGTATGCTTACTTTTATTTCTTGTACTGTAGTACTCACAATTATTTTCTACGTTTCTTCTCTGCTTTTATCAACCCTAACTCTCTACTAGTTTGTCCAGCAACCGAAGTGTTCTCTTCTGCTCTTCTTATTAAGTATGGCATCACATCTCTTACAGGCCCAAAAGGAACGTATTTCGCAACATTATATCCTTCTTTAGATAAATTGAAACTTATATGATCACTCATTCCAAATAACTGCCCAAACCATAAGCGATTATCATTTAGAGCAATGTTATGCTTTTTAGCCAATTCCATTACTAGATAAGAGCTATCTTCATTATGAGTACCAGCAAACAATGCCATATTAGGTTTTTCTATCATGTATAGAATTGCCGCATCATAATTAACATCTGTAGCTTCTTTGTCTACACAAATTGGAGAATCGTACCCTTTCTCTTCTGCTCTTTCTCTTTCTTTCTCCATATAAGCACCACGAACAACTTTCATTCCGATGTGGTATCCTTTTTCTTGAGCTCTCTTGTACAATCCTTCTAAATACTCCATTCTATCATGACGATACATTTGAAGTGTACTAAAAACAATTGCTTTTTCTTTGTTGTAGATTTCCATCAGTTCTTCAATAAGATTGTCAGCAGCTTCTTGCATCCAACTTTCTTCAGCATCAATTAACAATGGAACATCTTTTTCTAAAGCTACTTTACAAACAGTATGATAGCGATTAACAACAGTAATCCATTCAGATTTCTCTTCAACAGTTAACTCCTCACCTTCTGTAATTTTTTGATACAACGCAAAACGCCCAAATCCTGTTGGTTTAAAAACAGCAAACGGAATTGCTTTATTTTCATGAGCAAAGTCAATGGTTGTTAAGGTTTTTTCTAATGCATGATCAAATTGTACTTCAGTTTCTTTCCCTTCTACAGAATAGTCTAAAATTGCGTGTACATTTTTCGTGTACATTTTATCTATGTTTGGTAAACAATCTTCTTCTGTAACTCCACCACAAAAATGGTCAAACACAGTAGAACGAATAAGTCCTTCAACTGGCAAACGCGCCTTTAAAGCAAAGTTGGTTACTGCGGTTCCTATTCTTACTAATGGCTGACTTTCTATCATTTTAAATAGAAAAAATGCTCGCTCCAATTGCGAATCAGATTTTAACGAAAAAGCTACTTCTGTATTATCAAAAAGTTTCATAGATAATGGATTCAAATTTTACGTAACAAAGATAAGTTTAAAGAGTATATAATTCAATTTTTTCTACTTAATTTGCATACTTAATTTGCACCTAATGAAATCAATTAAAGCAGCTAACTATTTTGTCCATTTTAATGAAAAAGGATACCAAGAATTAAACACATTAATTAGTTCAAATTCCTACTCTTCTATTTTTATTTTAGTTGATGAAAACACCCATGAACATTGTTATGGAAAATTTATTCCTTTACTAGCTGTTGATTGCCCAATTGAAGTAATAGAAATTGAATCTGGAGAAATTAACAAGAACTTAGAGACTTGTACTGGTGTTTGGAATGTACTGACAGAACTGAATGCTGATAGAAAAAGCTTGCTAATTACTTTAGGTGGTGGTGTAATTACTGATTTAGGTGGTTTTGTGGCTTCTACATACAAACGCGGAATTGATTTTGTTAATATCCCAACGACGTTATTAAGTATGGTTGATGCTTCTGTTGGTGGAAAAACGGGTGTTGATTTAGGCGTGTTAAAAAACCAAATTGGTTTGTTTGCAAATCCAGAATTGGTATTGGTTGACGCCAATTATTTAGAAACTGTTACACCTAGAGAAATTAGATCTGGTGTTGCAGAAATTATTAAATATGGGTTGACGTATGATGTGAGTTTATATCAGCACATAAAAGACACTTCTGATGTGAATATTGTTGATTTGATTCACCGTTCTATAGAAATCAAAAACGAAGTTGTTTTAAAAGATCCTAAAGAAAATAATCTCCGTAAAATTTTAAATTTTGGGCATACAATTGGTCATGCAATAGAATCTTATTTTTTAGACTCTGAGTATAAAGAAAACTTAACTCATGGAGAAGCAATTGCTATTGGTATGGTTGCAGAATCTTACATCTCTACAAAATTGTTTGGTTTCCCTGAACAAGATTTAAAAGAGCTAAAAGAAATGACACTCAACATCTATGAAAAAACGACCATTTTAGAAGAAGATTTTTCTTCAATTTTAGCCTTTTTAAAACATGATAAAAAGAATGTTGGCGGACAGGTAAATTTTGTCTTGTTAAGTGACTTAGAGAAAACAGAGATTGATTGCAAAGTAACTACAGAAATGATAGTTGACAGTATCAAATACTACACTTCTTAATTCACTTTTTCTAGTAAAGATTCGTAAATCTCTTCGTACACAGGCAAAATATTGTTTAATGAAAACTGTTTAGTATGCTCTCTCGCGTTTTGTTTAAACTGTAATAGAGTTGCATCGTCCTTAACAATTTTCAGCACATTGTTAGCCATATCTTCAACATCACCAATGTTACTTAAATACCCCGTTACCCCGTGTTCATTTACTTCTGGCAATCCACCAGTATTTGTAGAAATAACGGCTGCTTCTGCTGCCATAGCTTCTAATGCTGCCAAACCAAAACTCTCCGTTTCTGATGGTAATAAAAACACATCAGTATAACATAACAATTCAGCTACTTCAGAACTATTTCCTAAGAAAATAACATCATTCTTTATCCCTAAATCTTTTACCAATTGCTCTGCCATACTTCTTTCTGGACCATCACCAACCATTAATAGTTTTGCCGCAATTGATTTACGAACAATCGCAAATGTTTTAATCACATCGTCAATTCTTTTAACGGGTCTAAAATTACTAATATGTGTTAGTATTCTTTCTTCTGGTTTAGCCAATGCTATTCGTTGACAATCTTTTGCATGGGCTTTATCGTACTTTTCTATGTCGATAAAATTATGAATTACCTTAATATCATTCGTAATATTAAACAATCGTAATGTGTCTTCTTTTAAACTCTTAGAAACCGTGGTTACAACATCAGAATTATTAATACTAAATTCTACTGCTGTTTTATAAGTTGGATGACTACCAACCAAAGTAATATCTGTACCATGTAAGGTAGTTACTACTTTAATATCAATTCCTTTTTCTTTTAGCATTTGCTTTGCCATATAGGCTGCATATGCATGTGGAATTGCATAATGTACATGTACTATTTCCAATCCATGTTTTTGAACAACCTCTACCATTCTTGTAGATAATGCCAACTCGTAGGGTTGGTATTGAAATAACGGATATTCTTCCATCATTACTTCATGAAAATGTAGGTTATGAGAGATGAAATCTAATCGAACTGGTAAATTGTACGTTATAAAATGAACCTCATGTCCATTATCAGCTAAAGCCATTCCTAACTCAGTTGCAACAACTCCACTTCCACCAAATGTTGGGTAACAAACGATCCCTATTTTCATATATTCTTAGATTTTTATCTACAGACGTAAAGATAGTTGTTTACTTACAATTGGTTTTTTATGAAACGTGAAATAAATCATAAAAAAAACCTGCACAAAAAGTACAGGTTTATATATCTTAGATTCTTCGCTTATGCTCAGAATGACAATTTAATAATCTCCTAAAGTTTCAGGATTTTGAGCCAATGCATCTTCTAATTGAGCATCACTAGGTGCTTTACCGTGCCAAGCGTGAGTTCCCATCATAAAGTCAACACCGTTCCCCATTTCTGTATACAATAAGATACATACTGGTTTTCCTTTTCCAGTTCTAGATTTCGCCTCTGTTATACCTTCTACAACTGAAGCAATGTCATTTCCTTTTTTCACATCTAATACATCCCATCCAAAAGCTTCAAATTTTGCTCTGATGCTTCCCATTGGTAATACATCGTCAGTAGCTCCATCAATTTGCTTTCCGTTTAAATCAACAGTAGAAATTAAGTTGTCTATTTTTTTACCAGAAGCATACATTGCAGATTCCCAAATCTGACCTTCTTGCAATTCACCATCACCATGTAATGTATATACTAAACGAGAATCGTTGTTTAATTTCTTTGCTTCTGCAGCTCCAATACCAACACTCATCCCTTGTCCTAAAGAACCAGAAGCTATTCTAATTCCTGGTAAACCTTCATGTGTAGTTGGATGCCCTTGTAAACGCGTGTTTAATTTTCTAAATGTTGCTAATTCTTCAACGGGAAAGAATCCTGAATGTGCTAACACACTATAAAATACAGGAGAAATATGTCCGTTAGACAAGAAGAACAAATCTTCATTGGTTCCGTCCATATTAAACTCAGTTGAGTATTCCATTACTTCTTGATACAATGCAGTAATAAATTCTGCACATCCTAAAGAACCTCCTGGATGACCTGAACTTACTGCATGAACCATGCGCAAAATATCTCTTCTAACTTGTTGAGTAAAAATTTCTAAGCGTTGTACTGTTGTAGACATGTTGTGTTTTGTTTGTTGATGGCAAAAGTAGGTTATTAAATGGTTTTAACAAATACCTATTTTAAGTTTTTATCCACAATTAAATCAGTAGTTTTTTTTTGGAAAAAATAAAAAAAGGGTTCAATTCATACGTTCTCTTTTTCATCAAGCAAGTTTCCCGTTTTAGGAGTACTAGGTATATTGAATTCTGAACCCTTTCTAATTCTCAATCAAATAAAAGAAAGTTACTGCCTGAAAGCAATAAACCCTAACCAAGATTCATGAATATCGTGCAACTATTTCCCTATAACAGGTATAAACACCTGAATAATTCTTTAAAGAAATTAACGCTCTTGTGATTTAATTTCTATTTTTACTGTATCAATAAGTACTATGAGAAAAAATCAACTGCTCTTTCGGGTTTTTATAACTGGAATCTTCTTTTTAATTACCATGTCTACTAGTTATGGGCAAGCTATAACAAAAAAAGATACCTTAGCAAACTATACTTTTGATCAATTATCTGATAAATTCTATGCTGCAAAACCAGATTCTTTGAAGGCTGTTTTGTATGCTAATTATTATGTTGAAAAAGGGAGAAGAGAAAAAGACACAATTGAAACTGGTGAAGGTTATTATTATTTAAGTGACATCACAAAGGATTCGACTCATTTTGTTAGCTATTGGGACCATATTATTAAAATTACAAAGCAAACAAAAAACAATTTTTATCCTGCATATTCATATTTTAGAAAAGGAGATTTTTACTTTCATAAAGGGAATAAAGAAATTGCTCTAAAGAATTACTTGTTAATGCAGAATGCTATACTACTAAACAAAAATGATTCATTAAAAAGTTTAAACCAAACTAGACTAGGTATGTCTAAAATTAGAAACGGTGAAATAGAAAATGCTTTGATTTTATTTAAAAAGTCGTATAGTTACTTAGAAAAGAGAGAGATAAACAACAATAATATTAATAATTATTATTCTTTACTTCTGAATATATCAAACACATATAGATCCTTAAAATTATATGATTCTGCCCTTTTTTATAATAAAAAGATGAAGTCATTATCTTTAAAATATCGTGATTCAATTCTATATGGATATTCCTTATACAATTTTGGACGTTTAGAATTAATAAAAAAGAATTATTCTACAGCTATAGACAGCATCAAAAAATCTATTCCCAAAATAGCAGCTGATGAAAATTATTATACTTTATCACTTATTTATTTATCCCTAGGCAATACATACCACAAGTTAAAAAAAGCAGAAAGCAGT
The DNA here is from genome assembly GCA_913062575.1 of uncultured Flavobacteriaceae bacterium. GTDB lineage: Bacteria > Bacteroidota > Bacteroidia > Flavobacteriales > Flavobacteriaceae > Polaribacter. The sequence goes on from CAJXVT010000056.1 coordinate 6,137, forward strand.
ATTAAATATTATAAAAAAACGGACTCTATATTTCAAAAGACCGGCTATTATTACAAAAGTCAAAAACCTGCCTATAAATTCTTAGCAAACTATTACAAAGAGAAAAATAATGATAGTAAACAATTAGAATACATTAACAAATACATTAGAGTAGACAGTATTTTAAATGCTAGATCAAAAAACATCAGTAAGGTCTTAAAAGACAATTATGACATTCCTAATCTTTTAGCAGAAAAGAAACTCATAGAAAACCGACTTAAAAGCCAATTATCTTCTACAAAGAAATGGGTAGTTGGTATCAGTACATTGGCTCTTATACTTTCTTTTTTTCTAATTCATCAAAGCAAGAAAAGAAAATCATATAAAAACCGATTTCAAGAGTTAATGAAGTTTCCAATTCAAGAAGTAACTCCAAAAGAGAAAATGGTTGTTAAGAAAGAAACTGCGATTCCTAGAGAAACCGTTGAAAATATCCTAGATCTTTTAGAGCAGTTTGAAAATAACCATGACTATATTTCTTCAGAAATTACACTATCAAGCTTAGCGAAGACATTTGAAACAAATTCCAAGTACTTATCTCAGCTTATCAACCAGTACAAAGGAAAATCTTTTAACAGCTATATTAATGAATTACGTATTAATTACACGGTTGAAAAATTAAAAACAGATTTGATATTCAGAAAATACAGCATTAAAGCCATTGCTTACGAAGTTGGTTTTAATACGACCGAATCTTTTTCGAAAGCCTTTTATAAAAACACAGGAATTAGACCTTCTTTTTTTATTAAAGAGTTGGAGAAACAATAAATAATTGACTTATGAAGAAGGGAGTTTTATCAGACAATAATGAATAACAATAGCATGAAGAAAAGTAATTTATTTAAAATAATTGTACTCTGTAGTATTGCTACAATCATCTCCTGTAAAAACGCAGAAAAACACTCAGACGCTAAAAAACCCAACATTGTATTTATCATGAGTGATGATCATGCCTACCAAGCCATTAGTGCCTACGAATATGACTTAAACTCTACACCTAACATTGATAGAATAGCTAAAGAAGGAGCCATTTTTAACCGAGCTTTTGTTACGAATTCTATTTGTGCTCCTAGTAGAGCTGTAATGCTTACTGGTAAACATAGCCATATTAATGGAAAAGTAGACAACATTCAATCTTTTGATTGGAACCAAGATAACTTTGCTAAGTCTTTACAAAAATCAGGATATCAAACGGCCATGATTGGAAAAATTCATATGGATGGTTTGCCACAGGGATTCGATTATTCTAATGTATTGCCTGGTCAAGGACAATATTACAATCCCGATTTTCTTGAAAATGGTGTCGTCAAAAGAATCTCTGGTTATGTTACTAAAATCACTACTGATATTGCCTTAAATTGGCTAAAAAACAAAAGAGAACAAGACAAACCTTTTTTATTATTATACCACCAAAAAGCACCACATAGAACTTGGATGCCAGAAAAAAAACACATGACACTGTTTGACGATAAGACTTTTTCGCCTCCAGCAAACTTCTTTGACAACTATAAGGGACGTAAAGCAGCAGCTGCACACGAAATGGGCATTGACAAAGACATGGATTTGGTCTATGATTTAAAGATGTTGGATGAAAAAGGAGAGATAAAAACCAAATACAGAAAGTATGCTCAATCTATGTACAACCGCATGGATGCAGAACAAAAAGCTGCTTGGGATGCCTATTATAAACCCATCATTAAGAAATTTAAAAAAGATAAGCTATCTGGGAAGGAATTGGCCTTGTGGAAATACGATCGCTATATGAAAGATTATTTACGTACCATTCAATCTGTAGATGATGGTGTTGGCGAAATTTTGGACTATTTAGATGAAAACGGACTCTCTGAAAATACCATTGTAGTCTATACTTCAGATCAAGGTTTCTACTTAGGAGAACATGGCTGGTTTGATAAACGATTTATGTATGAAGAATCTTTTAGAACACCTCTTTTGATAAAATATCCAAAAGAAATTACCCCAGGAACTGTACTCAATAAAATGGTTCAAAATTTAGATTTCGCACCTACTTTCTTAGACTATGCAGGAATTGACATTCCCAAAGAAATACAAGGAGAATCGATTAGGAAATTGGTAAAAGGAGAAGCAAAAGACTGGAGAGACGCCATTTATTATACCTATTATGAATATCCAGGGGAACATAATGTTGCGAGACATAATGGTGTAAGAACGGATCGCTACAAACTGATTCATTTCTATTATGATTATGAAAAATGGGAATTGTACGATTTAGAAAAAGATCCAACTGAAATGCACAATGTGTATGACGATGCTGCATATGCTGAAGTGCAAGAAGAAATGCATAAAAAATTTAAAGAAGTTCGTGTTAAATACAAAGATAATGACGCCTTAGATAAAAAATATTTAGACGATTATTTATCTGTCAAGTATAAGAAAAAACCTAAAAAGAAATAGGCAAAATAAAAGCAATTGCGAGCATTACGTTTTTTGTTTCTTCTTCTTCGCTGCTGGAAACAACACATTGTTTAAGATTAAACGATAGCCTGGTGAATTTGGATGTAAATCCAATTCGGTTTTTGGGTCTCCTACTCTATGCGTATAATCTTCTGGATCATGGCCACCATAAAAGGTAAACATTCCTTTTCCTTTGGTTCCGTGAATATAACGCGCTTCTCTATTCACTCTATTTTCTCCCATTACCAAAACGGTTGGTTTTACGGAGTTTCTATCAAAAGAAGTAGTTTGTCCCATAAACCCTTTTACCAATTGTGTATGGTTTTGGGTTAACATGGTTGGAACAGGATCCCATTTTGCTGAATATTCTTGTAAATGAAAGTAATCTGATGTTTTCGGGATTCTACGTTTACGTGTCATATCTATAGAAGAAAACTCGTAAGTAGTTGGATTTTTAACCAATGTATAATCCTTAAAGGCAAAGGTTTTTGTATAATCTAATTTAGATTGATAATCAGGTTCTGAAGCATCACCATCAAACATAGATTCAGCGATATCAACGCCATCTGCAGACAATGCGATATCAAAACTATCGGTTGCAGAACACATGGCAAACATAAATCCGCCACCAATTACAAAATCTCTTATTTTTTTAGAGACAGCTAGTTTTTCTTGTGACACCTTATCATAACCTAACTTTTTAGCCAAAGCTTCTGCTTTTTGTTTGCGATCAATATACCATGGTGCAGTTCTAAACGAACCGTAAAAACGACCGTATTGTCCCGTAAAATCTTCGTGATGTAAATGCAGCCACTCATATAATAACAGTTTATCATTTAATACTTCTTCGTCATAAATAACATCAAACGGAATCTCGGCATACTTCAAGACCATTGTTACGGCATCATCCCAAGGCATTTTGTCTTTTGGTGAATACACGGCTATTTTTGGTGCTTTCTCTAAAGTTACTGCTTCTTGATTTTTTGAAGGAGAAGAAATGTCTTGTAAAATGATTTGTGCTTTGGCATCAGAAATTACTTGATAGGAAACACCTCTAATTTTACATTCTTTAATTATAGCATTTGAGTTCTCTAGCAAAAATGCACCACCATCATAGTTTAATAACCATTTGGCTTTGATCCCTTTTTCTAACGAATAGAATACAATTCCGTATGCTTTTAAATGATTCTTCTGATTCTCTGCACTCATAGGTATATAAATGAATTGTGCCCAAAGTGAATTGGTTATCAGTAAAAATGCGAGTATAGAAAGGAGTTTTTTCATTTGAGAAAACTAAAATACACAATTACGTTGAAGCAATTGTGTATTTAATATTATTTATGAATTGTTTAAGAATCTAACTGTCATTTTGAGCGTAGTCGAAAAAACTACTACTTATCAGATTCCTCCGTTATAATCGGAATGACAAATTAAAAAGGCACATCACCACCATCATCCTCGATACCAAAGGCATCTTTCGGGCTAATGAATTGATCTGGAGATACGTTCATACTCGATTGGAATTCACTATTACCTTGTTCTTCTAAATCTGAGAACAACGCTAAATGCCCAGTAAATTTTAATCTAATATTATCCAAACCACCATTACGATGCTTTGCTACAATAAATTCTCCTTGCCCTTCACATGGTGTATGTTCATCATCATCCCATTCCGTTACTCCGTAATATTCTGGTCTAAAAATAAATGATACAATATCTGCATCTTGCTCAATCGCTCCAGATTCACGTAAATCAGATAATAGAGGTCTTTTAGATCCTCCACGTGTTTCTACCGCTCTCGATAACTGAGATAAAGCAATTACCGGAATTGCTAATTCTTTTGCCAATGCTTTTAAGTTTCTAGAAATGGTAGAGATTTCTTGTTCTCTATTTCCTCCAGAACCACCAGCTGTCATTAATTGCAAGTAATCAATTACTATTATTTTTACGCCGTGTTGAGACACCAAACGACGTGCTTTTGCACGTAAATCGAAAATTGATAAAGATGGAGTATCATCTAAAAATATAGGTGCATCAGATAATTGTTTCACTTTAACGTTTAACTGTTCCCATTCGTGTGGTTCTAAATTTCCTTTACGTAGTTTTTCTGATGTCAATCCTGTTTCAGAAGAAATCATACGCATAATCAACTGTACAGAAGACATTTCTAAAGAGAATACTGCTACTGGATGATTAAATTTAATAGCCATATTCTTAGCCATCGAAATTACAAAGGCTGTTTTTCCCATACCAGGACGTGCAGCAATAATAATTAAATCCGATGGTTGCCAACCAGAAGTCAATGCATCTAATTTGGTAAAACCTGTTTCCAAACCAGACATTCCTTCTTGGTTAGAGATCTCTTGAATTTTCTTTAAGGCTTGCTTAACAAGTCCTTCTGCCTCTTCAGGTCCTTTCTTTAAGTTTCCTTGGGTAACTTCAAATAGTTTTCCCTCTGCTAAGTCTAATAGGTCGAAAACATCAATGGTTTCATCGTAGGCATTTTCTATAATATCACTAGAAATAGAAATTAATTTACGTTGAATGTATTTTTGAATAATAATACGTGCATGGTATTCAATATGGGC
>CAJXVT010000057.1 GCA_913062575.1 uncultured Flavobacteriaceae bacterium
GGTGTAGACGCTTTAGCAAATGCAGTAAAAGTAACCTTAGGTCCTAAAGGACGTAATGTAATTATCTCTAAAGCTTTTGGCGCGCCAACAGTTACTAAAGATGGTGTTTCTGTAGCAAAAGAAATTGAGCTAGAGAATGAATTAGAAAACATGGGCGCACAAATGGTAAAAGAAGTTGCCTCTAAAACCAATGATTTAGCTGGCGATGGAACAACAACTGCAACTGTATTGGCTCAAGCGATTGTAAAGGAAGGATTGAAAAATGTTGCTGCGGGTGCTAATCCAATGGATTTAAAACGCGGAATTGACAAAGCAGTTTCTGCTATTGTTGTTGATTTAAACAAACAATCTCAAGAAGTGGGTAACTCTTCTGAAAAGATAAAACAAGTAGCTGCAATTTCTGCAAATAACGACAATACAATTGGTGATTTAATCGCTACTGCTTTTACGAAAGTAGGAAAAGAAGGTGTTATTACTGTTGAAGAAGCTAAAGGAATGGAAACCTATGTTGATGTTGTTGAAGGAATGCAATTTGACCGCGGATATTTATCTCCGTATTTTGTAACTGATGCAGATAAAATGATTGCTGATTTAGAAAATCCTTACATTTTATTATTCGATAAAAAGATTTCTAATTTAAATGAAATTCTTCCAATTTTAGAACCAGTTTCTCAATCTGGAAGACCTTTATTAATTATTGCAGAAGATGTAGACGGACAAGCCCTAGCTACATTAGTTGTAAATAAATTAAGAGGTGGATTAAAAATTGCTGCAGTAAAAGCTCCAGGTTTTGGAGACAGAAGAAAAGCAATGTTAGAAGACATCGCTATTTTAACTGGCGGAACTGTAATTTCTGAAGAAAGAGGATTCTCTTTAGAAAACGCAACTTTAGATCTTTTAGGTACTGCAGAAACGATAACAGTAGATAAAGACAATACTACAATTGTAAATGGCTCTGGAGATGCAGAAACGATTAAAACAAGAGTAAATCAAATTAAAGCTCAAATAGAAACTACAACTTCTGATTACGACAAAGAAAAGCTACAAGAACGTTTAGCTAAATTAGCTGGTGGTGTTGCGGTATTATATGTTGGTGCTGCCTCTGAAGTAGAAATGAAAGAAAAGAAAGACAGAGTTGATGATGCTTTACATGCTACAAGAGCTGCAGTAGAAGAAGGAATTGTTGCTGGTGGTGGTGTTGCTTTAGTAAGAGCTAAACAAGTTTTAGAAAAAATCACTACAGACAATCTAGACGAAACTACAGGTGTACAGATTATAAATAAGGCTATTGAAGCTCCATTAAGGATTATTGTTGAAAATGCTGGAGGAGAAGGCTCTGTAGTATTAAACAAAGTACTGGAAGGCAAAAAAGACTTTGGTTACGATGCTAAATCTGACGAGTATGTAGACATGCTAAAAGCTGGTATTATCGATCCTAAAAAAGTAACTCGTGTTGCTTTAGAAAATGCAGCTTCTGTTGCCGGGATGATCTTAACAACTGAATGTGCTTTGATTGACATTAAAGAAGATAGTCCTGCTGGCGGAATGCCTCCAATGGGTGGTGGAATGCCAGGAATGATGTAATGGCAAATCGCCATAGATAAAAAATTAGATATTCTAAATATCTAATACAAACAAAAAAACCTCGAGAGACTCTCGAGGTTTTTTTGTTTGTATTAAGACGGTGTATTCTTAGCTAGTTTCTGATAGTAAAAAGCAGGAAAAAGTAATACTAAAAATAATGGGTGAATTAAGAATCTTCGTATATAAAAAGGAAATAAATAACCATACCTAAACTCTTCTCTTAACAAGAATGTAAAAACAATAATTAGCAACACAAAAGCCAACAATAAAAAAAAACCCGCAAATTTTACATATTTTTTTTTCTCAAAAACCAAATAAATAATTCCGATTGTAAGTAGAGAATTTAAAGTATATCTGTACAATATATCTACTACCAATTTCCAAACATCAACACGAGGCATGTTTGCATATAAATAATCGTTTTGAAAATAGGTGATTAATGGATCATAAAATAATTCATTCTCAAAAGCTCTTATCAACACAAGTAGTGCTAAAAGAAATAGTATTAATATGACTCTTACTTGTTTTTTCATTTTTTTTGATGTGAAAATTTCTGAACCCAAAACACCCACAGTAAAAAAGTAGTCCCATAAATAATTGCTGGAAACACTAAGTTATGCAAAACCATCTGTTGATTAGGGTATTTATGCAGCATCATTGTTAAAAATGCTATCCGTAAAATATTAATTAAATAAATAATAATACTCCCAGCTATAACATAAACAATTGTAGCCTTTTTAGGCCCTGCAAACGCTACAATAAAGGCTATAAACAAAATGATAATACTCATAGAGTTACAACCTTCTATAACTCTTGCCACATACCGATTACTAACTAAGAGTTTTACAGACATTTCTTTTGTATGCTGCTCGCCTTCTACATCATATCCTAATAAATTTAAAAAAGAAACTGTATGATCTGCAACTTGCGTTGTTAATGACGCACATTGAAAACCATTTTCCTTTATTTGACTCGAATTTAAATAGTAAGCATACACAGCAAATAACAAAAAATAAGTTCCGAAAAACTTTACTAGAAAAAGGGTAATATTTTTATACTTATTCACAACAAAATTTAGTTATTTTGCGACATCATTTATAATGAAGCAGAACAAATATAAGTATTTCTAATAAACACTTTTATCAAAAAGGCATGCAAATAGAAAATTTAAAACAACATATAGACGCTATTATTCAAAAAACTGACACAATAGAAAACAAGCTACAAGAAATATGCAACTATTTAGAAGCAGCAATCTCTTATTACGATTGGGTTGGATTTTATTTTAAGAATGGTGATAAAGATGAGTTAAAACTAGCTCAATATACAGGAGAACCAACAGATCATATAATTATCCCTTTCGGAAAAGGTATTTGTGGCCAGGTTGCTGTAAGCAATCAAAACTTTGTAGTACAAGATGTCTCTGAACAAGAAAATTATATCTCTTGTGGATGGAAAGTAAAGTCAGAAATTGTAATTCCGATTTTTGTAAATGGAGAAAACATTGGACAAATAGATATAGATTCACATACAGCTAACATTTTTACTAAAAATGATGAAGATCTTTTAGAATTCACCTGTCTAAAAGTAGCAAAAATACTGTAATTCAATATTTTAAAAAATCTACATTAGGCTATTGCATTTTAGATTTTTTTTCTTTAAGTTTGTTACATAATTATTTATTCGAATACACGTTTGTAATCATTAACTCCCCCTAAAATGAAAAAACAAAACAATATTATCAGTGCTTTTGCTAGCAGAATATCGAACTTAAGAAAGAACGATTTATCTTCAAAAAAATACAAAAACTACACAAGTTTAGTCAATAATTTCAAGACAAAAACAGAGTTACAATAACTTATAATTTTTCGTAAAATTACTATTGTAATAACCTCAGAGATTCAGTAGCTTTGTGTGCTCAACAACACAACAAAATGAGCAACTCAAAAACTATTAAATCTGCATTAATTTCTGTCTTTCATAAAGACGGATTAGAACCTTTAGTTCAAAAACTGAACGAACAAAACGTCACCATTTACTCTACTGGTGGTACAGAAAAATTCATCAAAGATTTAGGGATTGATGTCGTACCCGTAGAAGACGTAACATCTTACCCATCCATTTTAGGTGGACGCGTAAAAACATTACACCCAAAAGTATTCGGAGGAATTTTAAATCGTCAAGACAACAAAAGTGATGCTTCTCAATTAATAGAGTTTGATATTCCTCAAATTGATTTGGTAATTGTAGATTTATATCCATTTGAAAAAACAGTTGCTTCAGGAGCTTCGGAACAAGATATTATAGAAAAAGTTGACATTGGTGGAATTTCTCTAATTAGAGCTGCTGCAAAAAACTTTAAAGACACCGTGATTGTTTCTTCAATGGAACAATACGATGACTTTTTAAGTTTGATTACAGAAAACAGTGGAGCAACAACGTTATCAGACAGAAAAAAATTAGCTGGAAAAGCATTTAATATTTCTTCACATTACGATACTGCCATTTTTAACTACTTTAACTCAGATCATGAAGAAGCTGTTTTAAAAATTAGCGATACAAACGGAAAAGTATTAAGATATGGAGAGAACCCACATCAGAAAGGTTTTTTCTTTGGAGATCTTGACGCAATGTTTGATAAATTACACGGTAAAGAATTAAGCTACAACAATCTTTTAGATGTTGATGCAGCCGTAAACTTAATGAATGAATTTGCTGGAGAAAGCCCAACTTTTGCAATCTTAAAACATAACAATGCTTGCGGATTTGCTCAAAGAGAAACAATACACCAAGCGTATGTAGATGCATTAGCTGGAGATCCTACTTCTGCTTTTGGTGGCGTTTTAATTTCAAATACAGAAATAGACACTGCAACTGCTATAGAGATTCATAAATTATTTTGTGAAGTAGTTATTGCTCCTTCATTTAACAATGAAGCTCTTGAAATCTTAAAAGGAAAAAAGAACCGTGTTTTATTAACACAGAAAGATATTGAGTTCTCAAAGACAACTGTTAGAACCTGTTTAAATGGTGCTTTGGTTCAAGATAGAGATCATATTACAGACGCTCTAGAAGATTTAACTTATGTCACAAAGACTAAACCTTCAGTTAATGAGTTAGAAGATTTATTGTTTGCTTCTAAAATTTGTAAACACACAAAATCTAACACAATTGTTTTTACAAAAAACAAACAATTATTTGCTAGTGGAACAGGACAAACAAGTAGAGTTGACGCATTAAAGCAGGCCATTGAGAAAGCTACTCATTTTGGTTTTGATTTGAACGGATCTGTAATGGCAAGTGATGCATTTTTCCCTTTTCCTGATTGTGTAGAAATTGCTGATAATGCAGGAATAACAAGCGTTATTCAACCTGGTGGATCTATAAAAGATCAATTGAGTATTGACTATTGTAACGACAATAATATTTCAATGGTTTTAACTGGAACTCGCCATTTTAAACACTAAAAAATTACTACTAAATAATCTGTATTTGAACAGAGAAATTTAGTAGATTTGTAAGAATACATCAAAGATTAATAACAAAAGAAAATTTTATGGGTTTTTTCGATTTTATGACGGAGGATATCGCTATCGATCTAGGTACTGCAAACACACTTATCATTCATAATGGCAAAGTGGTAATTGATTGTCCATCGATCGTCGCACGTGATAGAATTACTGGAAAAATTATTGCTACTGGTAAAGAAGCGAATTTAATGCAAGGTAAAACTCATGAAAACATCAAAACTATTCGTCCATTAAAAGACGGAGTTATTGCCGATTTTCAGGCTTCAGAAGAGATGATTAAAGAATTTGTAAAACAAATTCCTTCAATTAAAAAAAGACTTTTCCCTCCAGCTTTGAGAATGGTTATCTGTATCCCTTCTGGAATTACAGAAGTTGAAAAACGTGCAGTACAAGATTCTGCTCGTCACATGAACGCCAAAGAAATTTACTTAATTTTTGAACCAATGGCAGCAGCAATTGGTGTTGGTATTGATATTATGGAGCCTAAAGGAAACATGATCATTGATATAGGTGGAGGAACTACTGAAATTGCAGTGATAGCATTAGCAGGTATTGTTTGTGATCAATCTGTAAAAGTAGCTGGAGATGTATTTACAAATGATATTATGTATTATATGCGAACACAACACAACTTATATGTTGGAGAAACTACTGCCGAAAAAGTCAAAATTACAATTGGAGCAGCTACAGAAGATTTAGATACTCCTCCAGAAGACATGTTAGTTCAAGGTAGAGATTTACTAAGCGGAAAACCAAAACAGGTTCAGGTTTCTTATAGAGAAATTGCCAAAGCATTAGACAAATCTATCTTAAGAATTGAAGATGCAGTAATGGAGACTTTATCTAAAACTCCTCCAGAATTAGCTGCAGACATTTATAATACAGGAATCTATTTAGCTGGTGGTGGCTCTATGCTACGTGGTTTAGATAAGCGTTTATCAAGGAAAACCGACTTGCCAGTTTATGTTGCTGAAGACCCTTTAAGAGCTGTAGTACGTGGTACAGGAATAGCTCTAAAAGAGATTGAAAAATACAAAAGTGTATTAATGAAATAAAAAACACTTAGGTATTCCATGCAACAAATAATTTATTTTTTCCAGAAGTATAAATATTTTTTGTTTTTCTTGTTGCTGCAGTCTATTGCACTGTTTTTTACAATTAACAACAATAGTTTTCACAAAAGTAAATTTATTAGTTCTACTAATACTATTACTGGTGGATTGTACGAGAAATTCTCTCAATTTTCAGATTATTTTAATTTAAAAACTCAAAACGAAGAATTAATTTCCGAGAATGAGCAATTAAAAAATCTATTAGAAAAATACAATTCTATTGGTGACTCTACTGTAACTCTATCTGTAATTGACACTTCAAAATATAATCAGAAGTATATTTGTTCGAAAGCTAAAATAATTAAGAACGATTATCATAGACCTAATAACTACTTGACCATTGACAGAGGAACTGCTCAAGGAGTTGAAAAAGAGATGGCAGTTATTAATAGCAAAGGGATTATTGGTATTACAGAAAAGTCAAGTTCTAATTACACCAGAGTGCAATCTATCTTGAACAACAATAGCAAAATAAATGCTCGTTTAAAAAATGACACCCATTTTGGGAGTTTAGAGTGGGATGGAAAAGATTATAATACGGTACAATTACACGACATTCCTAGACAAGCAGCTTTAAAAATTGGTGACACAATTATTACTGGAGGAAAATCTACCATTTTTCCGGAGGGGATTTTAATTGGCAGGATAAAAAAAATAGATATTAAAAACAACAATCGTTCAATAGACATTCAGTTGTTTAACGATATGAGCTCATTAGGGTACGTGTATGTGATTACTCATTTAGATAAAAAAGAAATAAACACTTTAAATAATTCTACTGATGAATAAAGTTTTATATATCCCTTTCTTATTTTTATCATTGCTCTTCTTACAAGTGTTTATTTTAAATAACATTCTGTTTTTAGGATCAATAAACCCCTATTTATATGTGGCATTTGTTATTTTTTATCCGCTAAAAAAAGAACGCTACCTTTTTCTTTTCTTATCATTCCTATTAGGACTTTCAATAGATTTCTTTTCAGATTCTGGTGGAATAAACGCATTTGCACTACTTTTCGTTGCATATATAAGACTTTTCTTTATTAGAGTTATTTTCAAAAAAACAGAGCAAGATTATTTATTATTTAACTTACACCAGGAGTCTTTTGGAAAAGTTTTTAATTATGTGATAATTTTAATAGTTATTCATCATTTTATTTTATTTTCTTTAGCTAACTTTAGCACACAAAACTTTTCAAGTGTTTTACTAAATACGTTGTATTCAAGTATTTTTACTTTGATTTTGTTTTTTTTAGGGTCGTACATTTTTAGGAGGAAAGAAAAATAAATGAAACGCAATTTTTTACTTTATTTTATTATTACCGTAGCTGGACTAATTCTTTTGGTACGATTATTTCAATTACAAGTTATTCGTGGAGTAGAAAGTGACCCAACAAAAACCGCTGCTGTTAAAGTAATGCATGAGTTTCCAGAAAGAGGATATGTGTATGATAGAAACGGAAAATTATTAGTTGCCAATCAACTCTCTTATGATGTAATGGTAATTCCGAATGAAGTAGAACCATTAGACACCATTGAATTTTGTAACCTTTTAAAAATAGACAAAACTTTTTTTAAAAAGAAATATAGTACTGCCAAGAACTACTCTCCGTGGTTGCCTTCCGTATTTTTAAAGCAACTAGCTAAAGATGATTTTGCTTTTCTTCAAGAAAAACTACATAAATTTAAAGGGTTTTACATCCAAAAAAGAAGTATTAGAAATTACCCAATAGCTTCTGCAGCAAATGTCTTAGGATATATTAGCGAAGTCAAAGAAGCAGAATTAGAGAAAAATAAAAAGTACCAACAAGGAGAATTAACAGGCACAAGCGGTATTGAAAAATCGTATGATTCTATTTTAAGAGGTGTAAAAGGAACAAAACTTCTTCATAGAAACAGGTTGAATAAAATAATTGGAAGCTTCAAAGAAGGGATTTATGACACTTTGCCTATTAACGGACAAGATATTACTCTAACTTTAGATAGCGAATTACAACAACTAGCTGAGTTATTAATGAGTGGTAAACGAGGCGGAATTGTTGCTATAGAACCTAGTACTGGTGAAATATTAGCATTAGTTACCGCACCTAATTACGACCCAAATATGATGGTTGGCAGACAACGAGCTGCAAACTCTGTAATGCTGATGGACAAAGACAACTTAGACAAGCCAATGTTTGACAGAGGCCTTCAAGCCACATACTCTCCTGGATCCCCTTTTAAATTGGTAAATGCCTTAATTGGCTTACAAGAAGGCGTAATAAATAGTCAAACTTCAGTATCATGCTTTGGAGGATACAGATATGGAATTCGCCCAAATGCTATTCAAAAATGTCATTGTGATATTTTTGGTAGTGGAATTCGATTGCATACCGCGATTTCAAAATCATGTAATAGCTACTTCTCTAATGCTTACAGAAAAATTATTGAGAAAGCAGAAAATGCAACTATTGGAATGAACAATTGGAGTAAACACGTAAAAAGTTTTGGTTTAGGTAATTATTTAGGATATGATTTACCTTCTGGACAACCAGGTTTCATTCCGGATGGAAACTTTTATGATAATAAATATAAATTTAGATGGCGAGCAACAACAACAATCTCAAACGCTATAGGTCAAGGAGAAATTTCAACAACCCCCATTCAACTGGCAAATGTCACAGCTGCAATTGCAAATAAAGGGTATTATTACACCCCCCATATTCTAAAAAAAGTAAATGGACAAAACATTACAAATCCAAAATTCACAACTCCAAAATACACCTCGATAGATCAAAAACACTTCGCGCCAATTATAGAAGGAATGTATGAAGTTTTTAAAACTGGTACAGGAAGACGCAGCAAAGTGGAAGGAATTGAAATTGTAGGTAAAACTGGAACTGTAGAGAATTTTGCAATTGTTAATGGCGTCAGTAAACAATTAGAAGATCATTCCATTTTAATTGCATTTGCGCCAAAAGACAACCCAAAAATTGCCATCGCTGTATTTGTAGTAAATGGAGGTTATGGATCTGCTATTGCTGCCCCTATTACCAGTTTAATGATTGAGAAATATTTAAATAAGAAAATTGCAAAAAACAGAAAGTGGATAGAAAACAACATGATAAAACTTAGTTTGCAAGATGTATATAATGAAAAAATAAGCTTACCAAAAACAGAATTTAAAGATTGAGAGCAGAAAAGAACAACATATTTCTTGGTGTAGATTGGATTTTAGTTCTACTATATATAGTATTAGTAGGATTTGGCTGGATGAATATTTATGCCGCAACAGTAACAGATGACACCAATGAACTACTAGACCTTTCTACACGCTATGGAAAACAATTGTTATGGATACTTTTAAGCATTCCACTTATAATTTTCATACTCTTTTTCAATGCTAAATTTTACGAGAAATACGCCAGTATTTTATATTTAATTTCAATACTAGCACTCGTAGGTCTTTTCATTTTTGGTAAAAACATCAACGGTGCAAAATCTTGGTATGCTTTAGGTTCAGCAAGCCTTCAACCCTCTGAATTTGCAAAAGCTCTTACGGCTTTAGCACTCGCAAAGCTATTAAGTGATAGACAGTACAATTTAAAACTAATCAAGAACCAAATAAAGGCGTTTGTAATCATATTTCTACCTGCTTTTTTTATTGCTCTTCAGCCAGATTACGGTTCTGTTTTAATTTACCTTTCTTTCTTTTTTGTATTAAATAGAGAAGGCTTAACCTTAAATTATATTTTATTTGGAAGCCTAGCAATTGTCTTATTTCTAATAACCTTATTATTTGGTCCATTAAATATAACCATTGTAACTTTTTCTATAGTTACTATATTTCTTTTGTATTTTTTAAAAAGAAACAAAGGCTATTTAAAATTCAATTGGCACAAAGCTCTAGGAGTATATACAGTCTTGGCATTATTTATTTTTAGTACAAGTTTCATCTACAATGATTTTTTTGAACAACACCAAAGAGATCGTTTCGATATTTTATTAGGTATCTCTAAAGACACTAAAAAAATTGGATATAACACTCAACAATCTGTGCATGCCATAAGTTCAGGAGAATTCTGGGGAAAAGGGTATTTAAAAGGAGATAGAACTCAAGGAAAATTTGTTCCTGAGCAAGACACCGATTACATTTTTAGTGTAGTTGGAGAAGAATGGGGTTTCTTAGGAAGTGCTTTTGTGATTGTTTTATTTATGCTACTCCTCTACCGAATTATTTACTTAGCAGAAACTCACAAAAATAAATTTGGAAGAATTTATGGTTATGGTCTAGCCTCCATCATTTTCTTCCATTTAATTATCAATGTTGGAATGGTAATTCAATTACTACCTACAATCGGTATTCCATTGCCCTTTTTTAGTTACGGAGGATCTTCTCTTTGGGGTTTTACCTTACTCTTATTTATTTTCATTAAGCTAGATGCTAATAAAGGCTATGATTGGTAAAGTTCAGACACCTAAAGTCTAGCTTTATGATTGACAACCAACTATACTAAGTTTGTTATTCACTCTTATCTCTTTAACACCTAGAGCAACCTATCTAAGGGAATTTCGTAAAGCTTTACATCCTTAATAATTTCGAGACGTTAAACAAGTTAATACCCCCTTCCACAGACGTAGTATACTACACAGTTCTTTTAGGAGTACATCTAAGTAAAAAAAAGGCATAAAAAAAAGCGTTCTGAAAAATCAGAACGCTTTTTTAATGTTTTAAAAAATGTAAATTACATTGCAGCTACGTGCTTTGTTAATTTAGATTTTAAGTTACCTGCTTTGTTTTGGTGGATAATGTTATT
>CAJXVT010000058.1 GCA_913062575.1 uncultured Flavobacteriaceae bacterium
ACCAATCATGGCAACAATTTTGGTTGTCCCAATATCTAGACCTACAGCTATTTTATTGTTTTCCATCTTGTTTTATTTTGCGCACACAACCTGGTTGTGATATTTTAAATTTATTGTTTTGTATTGCTTAATTGTTTGATCAACTAATGCTTTTTTGTAATAGGCCTTTAATTTTTGAAATTTCACCTTCATTCTTTCCAACGACCCTAGTTCTATTTTATACGGCCCACTTCTAACGCTTAAAATAAATTCTTTATCATGCGTTTTATGTATTCCAATAATTTCTTTTCTCAAAAAATCATCAGCCAAAATCACATTTACAAAGCCTGTAATTTCTTTTAAATTGTTCTTGTTTATTTCTCCAGTTACCAAAACTACTCTTGCAGAATAATTAGCTGACAACGGAACCTCTACACCTTGTTTATCAATATAGTAAGACGAATTATTAGTGTTAATTCTAGCGACTGGTACACGCTGTTTTACTACGGTTTTTAAAACTCCATCTATTGTGAAAAAAACATTTGCACTTTCTACATATGGGTTAGATAATACACTATGTTCTAAACCTTGTAAATCTAAGGTAGATTTTGGTTGGTTTTTCACCTCTTTGTTATTTTGTATTAACAATTTATTAACCATTTGCTGGGTTAAAAAATTGTTATCCCCTTCAACAAACTCTATAGCTATTTCATTAATTTTTTTATCAGAATTTTTCAACGAAGTAAAGCTACACAGAAAAGCCAAAGACCCTGCCAACACTAAAGAAAACAAATACACCACTCCCTTTTTCATATGCCTTTTTTAGTTGTTTTTAATTCTTTTACAACGTCATTTATTAGCATCCCAATATCTCCAGCTCCCAACATAACGATCACTTTAGCGTCAGAATTTTTAATATCTTTTATTAAATTCTCTTTTGATACTAGTTTTTTGGTATCTAATTCGATTTTATTTAACAACCAAGAAGAATTTACTCCTTCAATTGGCAATTCTCTTGCAGGATAAATGTCTAACAACAACAATTCATCAAATTTAGAAAGCTCAGTAGCAAAATCATCTATAAAATCTCGCGTTCTACTATATAAATGTGGCTGAAAGACCGCCAATACTTTTTCATTTGGATACATTTCTCTAACCGAATTTTCAACAGCGTTTATTTCTGTTGGATGATGTGCATAATCATCAATCAACACCAAATCTTCTGTATTCATTTTATATGAAAATCTACGTTGAACTCCCTTAAATGTTTTTATTTGTTGCTTTATTTCTTTCAATGAAACACCATATTCATTTGCCAAAGCCAAAGCCGCCATGGCATTCATCACATTGTGCTTTCCAGGCAAAGACAGCTCTATATTTTCTATCATTTCTTTTGGTGTTTGCACATCAAAAATATATTTCCCTTTTTCAATTTTTAAATTAAATGCCCTATAATCTGCATTTTCTTCTATTCCATATGTCAATCCATTAATTGGCAACCCTTTTGCTACGATCATTTTACCCGAAACCCTAGTAGAGAAATCATTAAATGATGTTATCAATTCAGCATGCGAACCATAAATATCTAGATGATCAGCATCCATTGAAGTAATACAAGCGATATTAGGAGACAGTTGTAAAAAGGAACGGTCAAACTCATCTGCTTCAACTACAGATATTTCATCTTCTCCCAATATTAAATTCGAATTATAGTTTTCTGCAATTCCACCTAAAAACGAGGTTGCTTTTGTTGGCTGCATAATATGACCCAAAATAGACGAAGTTGTTGTTTTTCCGTGTGTACCTGCTACCGCTAAGCAAAATGTGTTTTCGGTAATCTTACCTAATATTTCTGCTCTTTTTAAAATGATGTAATTATTCTCTTTTAAATAAGTATATTCTTTATGATTTTCAGGAATCGCAGGCGTATAAATTACTAGTGTTTTTTGTTGATCTAAAAACGCTGAATTAATATTTCCTACTGCATCTTCGAAATGAATTTCTATTCCTAACTCTTCTAACGAACCTGTAATCTGACTTGCTGTTTTATCATACCCAGCAACGTTTTTTCCGTTTGCTTTAAAGTAACGAGCAAGAGCACTCATACCGATTCCTCCGATGCCAATAAAATAAACGCTATGAATATTTTTTAAATTCACCTATTCAATAATTTTTCAATCTCATTAACAATATCACTTGTTGCACTTGGCAACGCTAACTCTTTTATGTTTTCACTTAAATTTTGCTGTTTTCCTTTATCTTTCAAAAGAGTTTCAAAAACAATAGAAAATGTATCTAACTCACTTTCTTTCAATAAAATTGCTCCATGCTTATCAGCAATAGCTTTTGCATTTTTTGTTTGATGATCTTCAGCCACATTTGGTGATGGAATAAAAATCGTTGGTTTACCAACAATACATAATTCTGATACCGAGCTTGCCCCAGCTCTTGAAATAATTACATCTGCTGCTGCATATGCCAAATCCATTCTGTTTAAAAACTGATGAACTTGAACATTTTCTTTTTGACTGTATTTTTGGTATTCATCAACATATAATTTACCACATTGCCAAATCAGTTCAATTTCTTGTTCTTTAAAAAACTCTAATTGCGCTTCTATAAGTTGATTAATTCTTCTTGCTCCTAAACTACCTCCTAGAACCAGTACTGTTTTCTTGCTCTTATCTAATTTAAAAAACTCCTTAGCCTCAGTAGTCTTATTATGGATTGATAATAAATCCTGACGAACTGGATTTCCTGTTTTAACTATTTTATCAACCGAAAAAAAACGTTCTAAATTATCATAAGCCACACAAATTGATGCTGCTTTTTTACTTAATAATTTATTCGTTATTCCTGGGTATGAGTTTTGCTCTTGAATCAATGTCGGAATGCCTTTTCTATTCGCAACCACTAATGTTGGCCCACTTGCAAAACCACCTGTACCAATTGCAATATCTGGCTTAAATTTTCTTATAATGCTTCCTGCTTTTACCAAACTACTTATCAGCTTAAAAGGAAATATCAAGTTTTTCAATGTCAATCTTCTTTGTATTCCAGAAATCCACAAGCCTTTAATTTCATAACCAGCTTGGGGTACTTTTTCCATTTCCATTTTATCTTTTGCGCCAACAAATAAAATTTTTGCTTCTGGATAACGTAGCTTTATTTCATTCGCAATCGCGATTGCCGGATAAATATGTCCGCCAGTTCCACCTCCGCTGATAATGACATTAATCGATTGCTTCATGTAAAATATCTAAAGGATTATCATCTAAAATTGTTTCTTCTGTTTCGTCTTTTGATGCACTTACACTCAGAATCATTCCAAGCGCAAAACAGGTCATCCAAATAGACGTTCCTCCACTACTAATAAGCGGTAACGTTTGTCCAGTTACAGGAAACAAATTACTAGCTACAGCCATATTTATCATCGCCTGAAATATAATGGGCAGACCTACTCCAATCACTAATAAAGAGGCAAATATGGTATTTGCTTTTTTTGCTGCTATTACAATTCTAAATAGTAACAAGAAGTAAATTACGATAACTGACAATGCACCAATTAACCCGTATTCTTCAACAATAATTGCATATATAAAATCTGATGAGGATTGTGGTAAAAAGTTTTTCTGAACACTTTTACCAGGTCCATTTCCTGTCAATCCACCTGTTGCAATTGCTATTTTTGCTTTTGTAACCTGGTACCCTTCTTCTGTATTCTCTCCAGAAAAATTCTCAATTCTACTTTGCCAAGTAGCAACACGATTAGGCATTGCATCTGGAAAAGCTTTTGCTGTTAAAATAAATAGGGTTAACACAACCGCACCTATTCCTAATATATAGCCAATGTATTTAAGTGGATATCCACCAATAATTGACAACATAATGATCATTGTAAAAATAATTGCAGTGGTAGAAAAATTTGCGGGTAAAATCAATACTAAAACACAAGCAACTGGCAACCATAATTGCCAAAGACTCTCTTTAAATTCTATTTTTTTCTCTTTATTTCTGGCCAAATATCTTGCAACATAAATCATTAAAATTAATCCAGCCAAAGTAGATGTTTGGAAACCTACTCCAACAAACGGGATACGAATCCACCTACTTGCATTTGCTCCTCCAATTGTTGTTCCTTGAGACAAGGTGTATATCAATAGCAATATAATTACGGGCAACATCAATACAGATCCTCCACTAAAGTATCTGTAAGGAATTTTATGAACTCCATAAATAATTACAAAGCCCATAATTAATAAAATCATATGCTTTATTAAGTATCCAAATGTTGAACCTGAACCTACAACATATACTAAATTTGTACTTGCACTATATACTGGCATAAACGAAAAAATTGCCAATACTGCGACTATAGCCCAAATTGTTCTATCTCCTTTTATATGTTTAAATAGGTTAATCATGTATTGACTAGCTTATAATATTGATCTTACTGCTTTTTTAAACTGTCTTCCTCTGTCTTCATAGTTTTCGAACAAATCGAAACTTGCACATGCTGGGGATAACAATACGTTATCTCCTTTTACTGCTAACTTTGCTGCTACTTTTACTGCTTCTTCTGCTCCTGCAGTTTCTACAATAATATCTACAACATTATTAAATGTTTCGATGATTTTTTTGTTGTCTACCCCTAAACAAACAATGGCCTTTACTTTTTCCCTTACCAAGGGTAATAAATCGTGATAATCATTTCCTTTATCAACACCTCCAACAATCCAAACTGTTGGATTATCCATACATTCTAATGCGTAAAAAGTAGCATTTATGTTGGTTGCTTTAGAGTCGTTTATATATTGAACTTCTCTTACTTTTTGAACATTTTCTAAACGATGCTCAGCACCTTCAAAGTTCGACAAGCTTTCTTTTATTGTTTGCTTTCTTACTTTTAGTAATTGTGCAGTCATAGCAGAGGCCATTGCATTTTTCACATTGTGTTTACCTTTTAGGGCTAGGTTAGATAGTGGCATAGTAAATTCTTCTGTATTTATTTTCGTTATAATTTTATCTTCTCTTAAAAAAGCTCCAAAATCTAATTCTCTTTCTACTGAAAAAGGAATTAGCTGTGCTTGTACTTTATTATTTTCTAACCATTTGATTGATGCCGTATCATCTGCATCATAAATCAAATAATCAGTCGTTTTTTGATTCTTTGTTATTCTAAATTTCGACGCTACATATTTGTCAAAATTGTATTCGTATCTATCTAAATGATCTGGAGTTATATTGGTGATTATTGCAATATGTGGTGCAAAATCTTCGACACCATCCAATTGAAAACTACTTAATTCCAACACATAAGTATCATAATTTTGCTCAGCAATTTGTTGTGCAAAACTATCTCCAATATTCCCTGCTGCTCCAACATGTAACTCAGCTTGCTTTAACACATGGTGAGTTAATAATGTTGTTGTCGTTTTCCCATTAGATCCTGTTATTCCAATTATTGTTGCATTTGTATAATTGCTTGCAAATTCTATTTCTGAAATCACTGGTATATTCAGGTTTTTCAGCTTCTGAATCAATGCAATTGCATCTGGAATTCCAGGGCTTTTCATTACCAAATCAGCATTTAAAATCTTAGACTCTGTGTGATGACTTTCTTCAAACTCTATCTCATTATGTAAAAGAACTTCTTTATATTTTTGAGCAATTATCCCTTTATCAGAAACAAATACTTCATACTTTTTTTGTTTTGCTAAAATGGCTGTTCCAACGCCACTTTCTCCACCTCCTAAAACAACAATTCTTTTCATCTATCTCATTTTCAGTGTCGCAATTGTAAATACTGCTAACAGAATTCCTACGATAAAAAATCTTATTACAATCTTACTTTCATGGTATCCTGATTTTTGATAATGATGATGCAATGGAGACATTTTAAATATGCGTTTTCCTACACCAAACTTCTTTCTTGTATATTTGAAATAACCCACTTGTAAAATCACGGACAAATTTTCTACTACAAATATTCCTGCTAAAAAAACCAACAATAATTCTTTACGAATTGCAATTGCAATAACCGCTATAATTCCGCCAATAGTTAAACTACCAGTATCTCCCATAAATATTTGAGCCGGATAGGCATTGTACCAAAGAAAACCGATTAAAGCTCCAGCGAAAGCCAAAATAAAAACAGTCATTTCTCCAGAATTTGGTATGTACATTACATCCAAATAATCAGCAAAAATGATATTACCTGAAACCCAAGCAAAAATAGCCAAGGTTATTACTATAATGGCGGATGTCCCTGCGGCCAAACCGTCAATTCCATCTGTTAAATTTGCTCCGTTAGAAACTCCCGTGACAATAAACACCACAATAAAAATAAATATAACCCATGCGTATGTTTGATATCCATCGCCTAAAAAACGTAATGCTTTTGAGTAATCTAACTCGTTGTCTTTCAGAAATGGAATGGTAGTCTTTGTCGATTTATGAGCTTCACCAAACACTTGTTTTCTTCCATTTTGTTGAACAATTTGTTGTTCTACGGGCAATTGTTCTTTGATTGTTACATCTGGATGAAAATAAAGCATTGAGCCAACAATTATACCTAATCCAACTTGGCCTAGTACTTTAAATTTACCACTTAAACCACCTTTATCTTTTTTAAATACTTTTATATAATCATCTACAAAACCAATGAACCCCATCCAAAGCGTTGTTATGATTAATATGATTATATAGATGTTATCTAGTTTTGCTAATAATACAACTGGAATTAAGGTTGCGAGAATTATAATGATTCCACCCATTGTTGGCGTACCTGATTTCTGCATCTGCCCTGCTAAACCTAAATCTCTTACAGTTTCTCCAACTTGTTGCTTTCTTAAAAAGTTGATAATTCGCTTTCCATAAATTGCCGAAACCAATAAGGATACTATAAAAGCCATTGCAGCACGAAATGTGATAAACTGAAACACACTTGCCCCTGTTAAATTAAACTCGCTTTCTAAATACTCGAATAGGTAATACAGCATTCTTATTTATTTAATTGAATTAGACATTCGGTTACAACTTCGAAATCATCAAAATGAAATCGTTCGCCATTTATTTCTTGATAATCTTCATGACCTTTACCAGCCACCAAAACAATATCTCCACTTTCAGAAAGTTTACATGCAGTTTTAATTGCTTGTTTTCTATCTGCAATAGAAAGGGTATTTGCTAAGTTTTCTTTTGCAATTCCAACCTCCATCTCGTCTATAATTGTTTGTGCATTTTCGGTTCTTGGATTGTCTGACGTAAAAATAGCTTGATCACTTAATTGAGATGCGATCATTGCCATTTTTGGTCTTTTGGTTTTATCTCTATCACCTCCGCAACCAACAACAGTAATTATTTTTTCTTTTCCTGTTTTAATCTCAGTAATCGTTTCCAATACATTTTTCAATGCATCTGGAGTATGTGCATAATCTACGATTGCAGTAATTCCTGTTTTAGAAATTGCATACTGAAACCTTCCACTAACACTTTCTAATTCACTAACTAAACGTAAAGTTTCCATTTTTTCTAAACCACATAATTCTGCAGTTCCAACAATTGCTAATAAATTATATGCATTAAATGTCCCGATTAGTTTCGTCCAAATTTCAGTTCCATTAATAACCAATAATGAGCCAGACATTCTTTTTTCTAGCACTTTCCCCTTAAAATCTGCGATTGTTTTTAATGCATATGTGTGTTTTGCTGCTTTGGTATTCTGCAACATTATAGTCCCGTTTCTATCATCAATATTTACCAACGAAAATGCCGATTTTGGCAAGGAATCAAAAAATGATTTCTTCACATCTCTATATTCTGCAAATGAATTGTGGTAATCTAAATGATCGTGTGAAAGATTCGTATAAACTCCTCCTTCAAAATGAAGACCATGAGTTCTTTTTTGGTGAATTCCATGAGAACTAACTTCCATAAAACAATAGGTAATGCCTTCAGCAATCATTTCATTTAAATATGAATTGATTGTTATTGAGTCTGGTGTTGTATGTTGTGTACTATACTCTTTATCATCAACTAATATTTTTACTGTTGATAAAAGCCCTACTTTAAACCCTGCTTTTTTAAACAACTGATATAACAATGAAGCAATAGTGGTTTTACCATTAGTTCCTGTTACTCCAATCAATTTTAGTTTTGACGATGGATTGTTAAAGTAATTTGAAGCAATAATTGCTAAGGCGATATTTGAATCAACAACTTTCACATAAGTAACACCTTCAACAACTTTATCTGGCATTATTTCACACACAATTACTTTTGCTCCTAATAAAATTGCTTTCTCGATAAATAAATGGCCATCTACAGTCACTCCTTTTTGAGCGATAAACAAATCATTTAATGTTACTTTTCTAGAATCAAATTGTATTGAATTTATTTCAGCACTTGTTGCCCCTTGAACTTCTTCAATAGAAACTTTGTATAATATGTCTTTTAAATTTTTCAATTCTGCTTATGATAATTTTAGAAGAATTGTATCTCCTTTTTTAAACTTTGCCCCTTTATTTTTTGATTGTGTAATTACTCTTCCAACACCTACAAATTTCACTTTCAATCCTAAATTTTCTAATAACGAAACAGCATCCATTCCTGACATTCCTTTTACATTTGGAATTACTGTATACTCCTTTTGTAATTTTTTATAATATTCTTGATATTTTTCTTCCAGTCCAGAAATAGGTAATTTATCAGTTACATCTTGAACATTTATTGGTGTTGTTGTATAAATTTTTTGCGCAATCTCTTTAAAGACTGGAGCAGCTACAGTAGCTCCGTAATATCCTTTCTTTTTGTTTGGCTCATGAATCACCACGATACATGAATACTTTGGTTTATCTGCCGGAAAAAAACCAGCAAAAGAAGCAACATATTTCTGATTAGAATAAACACCGTTTACCACTTTTTTTGCAGTTCCTGTTTTTCCTGCCATAGAAAAATTTGGAGAATAAATATTCTCTGCTGTTCCTTTTTTAACTACATTTTCCATTACTTTTCGAACTTTATCTATAGTTGATTGCTTGGCAATTTTATCTATTAAAACAACCTTTTCAAAAATTTTTTCTGTTTTATTTTGAACTCGTAATTCTTTTATAAATCTTGGCTTTACCATTTGCCCATCGTTGGCAATTGCATTATAAAATGTTAGCATTTGCAAAGGCGTCAATAAAACTCCATAACCCCAAGCCATCCATTCTAAAGAAATTTTATTCCATGGATTTCGTTTGTTTCCTGGATACGGAATAAATGGTTTTCCTTCTCCCTGAATTGGCAAACCAAGTCTCTGATCCAATCCAAAAGATTTCATTTTATTAATAAACTTCCATGGGTCATCATCGTAATGTTTTTTAATTATTTTTACAATTCCTACATTAGATGACACTTCAAAAACTCGAGCTGCAGATATTTTACCATATCCACCTCTATGAGAATCCTCTACTTTACTTCCATGCAGCATTAATATCCCTTTACCAGTATCAACTATTGTAGAAGTATCAATTACTTTATCATCTAAAGCTGCCATTAAACTTGCAAGCTTAAATGTTGAACCTGGCTCATGAGATTCCCAAACCGCATAATTTCTTTTTTCGTAGTATTTCCCCTGTGATGTTCTTCCTAAATTTGAGATCGCTTTAATTTCTCCAGTTGCCGTTTCCATAACAATTGCACAACCGTGTTCTGCTTCGAAAAACTCCATCTGCCTTAGCAACGCATGATGTGTAATATCCTGAATATTAACATCCAACGTAGTAATAACATCTCTACCATCTATTGGCTCCCTTTCATTTACACCGTTAATTGGCTTCCACTGTCCTTTTGCTATTTTCTGTTTTAACCTCCATCCACTTTTCCCTTCTAAATATCTAGCAAAAGCACCTTCAATTCCTGCACCTCCTCTATGATCATCATAACCAATGGTTCTTTCTGCTATTTTCCCAATTGGTCGTACTCTAACTGTTTTTTGTTCTGTTATGAACCCTCCTCTATAAGGGCCTAATTTGAAGATTGGAAATTTTTTAATCTTCATATAGTCATTATACCCTAAGTTTCTTGTAATTAATAAGTAACGGTTTTTACGTTTACGAGCATTTCGCAATCTCTCTTGATAATAAGATGTTGGTTTACCAAGTAATTCTGACAGAGATTTAGAAAGTCCATTGATGTTTTTTTCAAAAACAGAAGTTTTAACAGCAACCAAATCCATTCTGATTGTGTATTTATATAATGAGGTTGCTAATAAGCTTCCGTCAGCAGCATATATATTTCCTCTATTTGAAAAAATAGTATCGTTTTTAACGGTACTTTCTACAGAAAGCTTTCTGTATTTATCTCCTTGTACATATTGAATATTAACAATCCTCCCAATAATGACGATAAAAAAAAGCGTCATTAAAGCAGTGACTATATATAGTTTGTTTAATATGCTTTTTTTGATTGTTGTCAAGGTTAATTCTTTTTTCTAATGATTCTAATTTTCTGAGGTGATGTTTGTGAAGGAAGTATTCCTCTTGATTTTACCTTCTGTCGAATGTTTGATTCCATTCGCATTCGCATTAAGATGGTTTCAGTGTCAACGGCTTCTGCTTTTAATTCTCGTTTCTTTTTATTTAACTCTGCAATCTTTATGACTTTTCCATCTGCATTATGCGCACTTGATATCATAAATAACAACAGACCAACAACAAAAATTATAATGCGCCAATTCTTAAAAGCAGAAGCACCCGTTAGGAAACTCCCTCTTAGTAAATCGTACACACTTTTTTTAACTTTATTCATTGTTTTAATGTTGCTATTCTTAATTTAGCGCTGCGAGCCCTGTTGTTTTGTTTAATTTCAACTTGGGTAGGTACTATTAACTTTCCAACTTTTTTCAACGGTTCATTTGTATTACCATAAAAATCCTTATTGGGCTCGCCACTAAATAATCCTGTTCTAATAAA
>CAJXVT010000059.1 GCA_913062575.1 uncultured Flavobacteriaceae bacterium
TTAACCTTAACTATTTCTGGAACACCAGGAAAACAAAAAGGAGTACTAAAAAACGGAACTAAAAAATTAAAATCTAAGTTCTCATTTAAAGATAATTGGGTGCAGATTACTTTAAACAACGAAGAAAACAGCACTAAATTTACTCGTTTTATTGGATCACTTACCGGACCTAGAAATTCTTTTGTAGGAACCGTAATTGACGAAAATGGAAATGAATCGACTTGGACAGCCTATGCAGGCGTTGTAAAAAAGAAAAGGTCTAAAAAGAAGAAAAAAGAGAAAGCTACTACTCCATTTATTTCTCCTATCACATTTCCTAACGTAGGTTATGGATTTGCAACTAAACCAAAGCAAGAAACAATTTTGTTTAAGAATGCTACCGTTTGGACAAGTGAGAAAGATGGAATCTTAAAAAATACAGATGTATTATTAAAAGATGGAAAGATTGCTCAAATTGGTAAAAACCTTAGAGCTCGTGGAGCAAGGGTTGTAGATGCAACTGGTAAACATTTAACAGCAGGAATTGTTGATGAACATACACATATTGCACTGTCTTCTTCAAATGAGTCTGGTCACAATTCGGTTGCCGAGGTTACTATGGAAGATGCAATCAATCCAGCAGACATGAATATTTATAGAAACTTAGCTGGAGGAGTTACTTCTGCTCAATTATTACATGGTTCAGCAAATCCTATTGGAGGAAGATCTGCAATTGTAAAATTAAAATGGGGAGAAACTGCTGCTAATATGGTGTACAAAAACACACCAAAGTTTATCAAGTTTGCTTTAGGAGAAAACGTAAAACAATCGCGCTCTACAACAAGTAGAAGATTTCCACAAACAAGAATGGGAGTTGAACAAGTATATGTAGATTACTTCCAAAGAGCTAAAGAATATGATATTCTAAAGAAAAGTGGAAAGCCATATCGTAAAGATTTAGAACTAGAAGTTTTGGCTGAAATTTTAAATAAAGAACGTTTTGTTACTTGTCACTCTTATGTACAAAGTGAAATTAATATGTTGATGAAAGTTGCTGAGAGATTCGACTTTAGAATCAACACATTTACACATATTTTAGAAGGTTATAAAGTAGCTGATAAAATGAAAGCACATGGTGTTGGTGGTTCTACTTTCTCAGATTGGTGGGCATATAAATACGAAGTAAACGATGCGATTCCTTTTAATGCTGCTATTATGCACAACCAAGGAATTACAGTTGCTATCAATTCTGATGACAGAGAAATGTCAAGAAGATTGAACCAAGAAGCTGCTAAAACCATTAAATATGGTGGGATGACAGAATTAGAAGCTTGGAACATGGTAACTATCAATCCTGCAAAATTATTACACCTAGATAAAAATGTAGGAAGTATTAAAATTGGAAAAGATGCTGATGTAGTTTTATGGACAGGTCATCCAATGTCTATTTACTCTAAAGCACAAACAACCATTATTGAAGGAACAGTTTATTTTGATTTAGAGCAAGATTTAGCGCAAAGAAAAACCGTTAAAAAAGAACGTAGCTTGTTAATGAACATGATGCTGAACGAAAAAAATAATGGTGGTAAAGTACAAGCTCCTAAAAAGAATGTTAAAAGAGAGATTACTTGTGATACTGAAGAAACTGAATTAAATTAAGAAGATGATGAAAAAACAAATTATATATAGCTTACTATTTTTCTTATTCATTGGAAATAGTTTCGCACAGCAAACACCTGGCTCAGCACAAGTTGGTTCTTTTACTATTGAAGGGGCAACAGCACATATTGGAGACGGTACTGTAATAGAAAACTCATTGATTTTAGTAACCAAAGGAAAAATTATTTTTGTTGGAGACTCAAAGTCAAAAGTTGGAAAAACTGGAACGGTTATTAACGCCAAAGGAAAACATGTATACCCTGGTTTTATTGCCTCAAATGCTACCTTAGGACTGGCAGAAATTGATGCTGTAAAAGCTTCAGTTGATGTTCAAGAAATCGGATCAATGAATCCACATATCCGTAGTTTAATTGCCTATAATGCTGAATCTAAAGTTGTAGAAAGCATGCGCCCAAACGGTGTATTAATGGGACAAATCACACCACGTGGTGGAAGAATTTCTGGAACATCATCTGTAGTACAGTTTGATGCTTGGAATTGGGAAGATGCAGCGATGAAAGTTGATGATGGAATCCATATGAATTGGCCAAGCAGCATTACTTTTGGTAGATGGTGGTTAGGAGAAGATCCTGCTGCAAAAACCTCTAAAACATATGCAAAAACAGTTAAAGGACTTGAAGAATATATTAATGATGCTAAAATCTATTTAAGTGGTTCTAAATCTCCTAAAAACCTAGAATTAGATGCTTTAGAAGGCATCTTAAATGGTTCTAAAAAATTGTATGTGCATACACATGGAGAAAGAGAAATTACTGATGCGGTTGGTTTCGCGAAGAAGTTTGGTTTCAAATTGGTAATTGTTGGAGGTGATAAAGCTCACAAAGTTGCTGATATATTGGTTAAAAACAATATTCCAGTAATCTTACAAAGAGCACATAGAATTCCGAATGGAGACGATTCTGATTATGACTCATCTTACAAATTAGCAAAATTATTATTAGACAAAGGAATTGTAGTTGCTGTTGGTATGGACGGACAAATGGAACGTATGAACACGCGTAATTTACCATTCTATGTTGGTACTTATGCTGCACATGGAATTGACAAAGAAGAAGCATTAAAAATGATTACATCAAATGCTGCAAAAATATTAGGAATAGATCATTTGGTAGGAACATTAGCTGTAGGTAAGGATGCTACGCTATTCATTTCTAAAGGAGATGCGTTGGATATGAGAGGAAATATTATCTCTCATGCATTTATTCAAGGTAGAAAGTTGAGTTTAGAAACACACCAAACAAAACTATGGAAACGTTATTCTAAAAAGTATGACGGTCAAAAGAAAAAGTAGATAACTTCTTTTTATTTTACTAAAAATGGCTCTGAATTATCAGAGCCATTTTTTATGTTCTTATTTTTTCTTATCACATTTATAATAATTCTTTCCGATATCCTTTTTACCAAACCTAATTTTAACAATATCAACAACAATGTCTTTGTTAGCTTTTAAGAACGTTGAAAAGACTTGGGTTTCTCCGCTGTTTCCATCTAAATGGATTCTATTTCTACTGGTTCTAGCTCTACTAAAGTTTTTTATCTGAGCGGTACTTATTGCTTTGTAATTAAAATGAATAGTAGCATCGTACCTGTTTTTAAATTGGAGCTCCCATTTACGAGCTCTACGAGACATTTCGTATTTGCCCATTTTAACTCGATAATCAATTCCCTTTAAACATTTAGTCTGTTTCCATTCGCTCCACTCGTTTTGATTTTCTGAATCTTTTTGTGTGAAAGCTGTACTACCAATCATTATAAACATAATAATTGATAAAAAATATCCCCATTTTTTCATCATTATAAGTTTTAGTTGTTAACTACTCTAAAATTATGAAAAAAAAATGACTTGCTTTTTGGAGCGAAATAGATACATTTGTGGTGTATGAAAGAAATTCACAGTATCCAAAACCCAACCATAAAAAACATCTTAAAACTTCAAGATAAATCTCGAGAACGTAAAAAATCTGGGCTCTTTATTATTGAGGGAAAACGTGAACTTTCTTTAGCCTTGAAAGGAGGTTACACACTAAAAACGATACTTTTTTGTGAAGGTGTTATCACTATAGATGATGTTAAAGATTTTATAACTGATCAAACTGAAATTATCTCTGTATCAAAAGAAGTGTATCAAAAAATTGCGTATAGAGACAGTACTGAAGGAATTATAGCCGTTGCAAACACAAAAGATTTCACTTTAGAGAAAATAAAATTCAACACTACTACTCCACTTGTTTTAGTAGCAGAATCACCAGAAAAACCAGGGAATATTGGCGCTCTACTTCGTACTGCAGATGCAGCAAATATAGATGCTGTACTCATTGCCAACCCTAAAACAGATCTTTACAACCCAAATATCATACGCTCAAGCGTTGGTTGCTTATTTACCAATCAAATAGCAACAGGAACATCCGAAGAAATTATTGCTTTTTTACAAGAAAAAAATATTGACATCTACGCAACTACACTGCAAAACTCTAATGAATATCATAAAGAAAATTATACAAAAGCAAGCGCTATTGTAGTTGGTACAGAAGCTACTGGTTTAACAGACCTATTTAGAGAAGCTGCAACACAAAACATTAATATTCCGATGCAAGGAGCTATTGATTCTATGAATGTTTCTGTAGCTGCCGCCATTGTTCTTTTTGAAGCAAAAAGGCAAAGAGGATTTTAAATATAGAAGTTGCATTAAATAAGTTGTATATTAGACACTTAGCAATCAAATTCTATGAACTTTAAACATTTTATTTCAGAATTAAAAAGGCGTAACGTTTTTAAAGTAGCAACTGCATATGCTATAACTGGTTGGCTAATCATTCAAATTGTTACCTCAATTTCACAACCTCTTTCACTTCCTGTTTGGTTTGATGCTGTCATTATCATTCTTGTATTAATAGGTTTTCCTATTTCACTTTTGTTCGCTTGGGCTTTTGAAATGACCTCTGATGGATTAAAGAAAACAACCAAAGTAGAAGTAGAAAAATCAGTTACAAAAAACACAGGAAAAAAATTAAACTTAGTTATAATTACTACCTTATTATTATTGGTTGCCTTCTTATTGAATGACAAATTTTCGACAAAATCAATATTTGGTGAACAACGCATTGCTAGTGAAATGCCCTCTATTGCAGTATTGCCTTTTGCAGATATGTCTCCAGAAAAAGATCAAGAGTATTTCTCTGACGGACTTTCTGAGGAACTGCTGAATGTATTGGCAAAAGTAAACAACCTTAAAGTTGCTGGTAGAACATCATCATTTAAGTTTAAAGGAAAAAATGACGATTTAAGAAAGATAGGAAAAGAGTTAGGGGTAAATCATATTTTAGAAGGAAGTGTACGTAAATCCGGTAATACTATAAGAATCACAGCACAGTTGATAAAAGTAGAAGATGGTTTTCATATATGGTCAGAAACCTATGATGAAGATTATACAGCCGACAACTTATTTCAAATTCAAGATGATATTTCTAAAAAAATATTGAAGGAATTAAAGATTAACCTTTCAATAAAAGATGAAAATGCAAAAACTCATGTGTTGACATCAAATACAAAAGCTTACGAAGCATATCTAAAAGGAAATCAATTGTTAATTAATAGAAAACCTAAAGATATTGAAGATGCCATTTTAGAATTCAAAAAAGCAATTGTTCTAGATGATCAATTTGCAATGGCATATGCTAGACTTGCAACCTCTTATGGTCATTTATTTAAATACGGAAGCATTAAGCGAGGAATTGCCTTTAAAAGTATGCGTGAAAACATTGATAAAGCATTGTTGTTAAATAACAACTTAGGTTCTGCTTATGCCGCATTAGGACATTATTATAAAGATAAAGAGTTAATTTATAATGAAGTAAATTTTAACAGTTACAAAGAGGCTATGAAAAAAGCCTACGAATTGGAGTCTAACAACCCTGAGATTATTATGTGGTATGGGAATTCTTTAGATTTTGACACTGATGAACGAATTGAAATATATCTAAAAGCGTTAGAAATAGATCCTTTAGCTCCAGTCATTCTGCAAAATTTAGCAAATACATATTACGCAAGAAAAGAATATAAAAAGGCAGAAGAATATGCAAAAAGAAATATTGATATCAATCCAGAGTATATAAGAACTAGAATTTTTCTAATAGAAATGCTTACTAAAGAGCCTAATTCAAAATTAGGAGAAGGGTTCATTGAAACCTATAAAACGTATAAAAAATACCCCGAAAATTTAGATGTATTAAACCATTTGACAACTTTAAGCACAAATTTAAAATTATTTAAAGTTGCAGAAGAAATGGAAGAAATAATGAAGAGGGTATATCCAGAAAACCCTTCATTAATAAACATTAAGGTGAACAACTTAATGAATAGACAAAAATTTGATGAGGCTTTTAAATTTATTGATTCATTTTTTAAAAAAATGAATCTTAAAGAAGGATCTACTCAAGTGTTAAGCATGGAATTGGCAAAAAATCAAATATTAAAGCAAAACCCAGAAATAAATTATAATTATTTAAAAAAGTATCATTCAATATTTTTATCAGATACGTTAACAATACTCCCCGATGCATATGAAGGTGACTTACCTAGCATAATTGTTGCTTTAAAAACTGCAAAACATTCAAAACAAACAATTAATAACTTGATTCGAATCTATAGTTTAAAAACAGAAAAAGAGTACAAATTTAATGGAGATATTACTAAAGAAAAAATAATTGTTTTAAATAGAATAGCAAATATTGCAATATTAAAAGATGATGCAAAATTATATTCAACCGTTTTAAATGAGTTCTATTTCAATAGAAAGAGTAAAAGTTTTGATCAGAATCAAGTTGACATAGATGCTTCATATGATGGTATAAGAAACACCAAAGAAGTAAAAGAAATTCATACTAAAATTAGAGCAGATATTGACAAAATGAGAGCTACTGCTATAGCCTATTTAAAAGATGAAGATGTATGGGAGAAATACAAAGAATAATTCTACTTATTTCTTTACTATTATTATAAATTTACAAAAAATTGCAAATAATCTCTTCCTACTGTAAATTATGACACCCACTATACTATTCTACATATTAATAGCAATTCTACTAGTTAATTTTATAATTGATAAGATCTTAGATTCTCTAAACACAAAACATTTTGATGATGCAATTCCGTCTGAATTAGCAGATGTCTATGAAAAAGAAGAATATGAAAAATCACAGGCCTATAAAAAGACAAATGCACGCTTTTCTAACCTAACAAGCTTATTTTCTTTGCTACTTACACTTGGTTTTTTCTTTTTTGATGGATTTAAGTTTGTAGACGAACTGGCGAGGAGTTATACTCAAAATTCAATTTTGATTACCTTAATTTTCTTCGGAATTATTATGATTGGTTCTGATCTCATAAATACTCCTTTTACCTACTATAAAACATTTGTGATTGAGGAGGAATTCGGATTTAATAAAACGACAAAGAAGACCTTTGTACTTGATAAGATGAAAGGCCTATTAATGACTGTTGTTCTTGGCGGTGGAATTTTAGCCTTGATTGTGTGGTTTTATCAATTTGCTGGAAACCAGTTTTGGATATATGCATGGGTATTGGTCGCTGTATTTTCAGTATTCATGAATATGTTCTATTCAAAATTAATTGTTCCACTTTTCAATAAACAAAAACCATTGGAAAATGGCGAGTTAAAAACGGCTATTCAAAACTATGCTAAAACAGTTGGATTTGAGCTAAATAATATTTTTGTAATTGATGGTTCAAAACGTTCTACAAAAGCAAATGCCTACTTTTCTGGTTTTGGAAAACAAAAACGAATTACATTATATGATACCTTAATAAATGATCTAGAAACTGATGAAATTGTTGCTGTATTAGCACATGAAGTTGGTCACTATAAGCGTAAACATATTGTTTTTAACTTAAGTTCTTCTATTTTATTGACAGGTTTTACACTTTGGTTGTTATCCTTATTTGTGAGTTTGCCTATTTTTTCAGAGGCTTTAGGAGTGGCGATTCCAAGTTTTCATATTGGTTTAATTGCCTTCGGGATTTTATATTCACCCATCTCAGAAATCACAGGGTTGTTTATGAATATCATGTCTAGAAAGTTTGAATATCAAGCAGATAATTATGCAAAAGAAACTTTTGCTGCAGAACCATTAATCACATCATTAAAGAAATTATCTAAAAATAGCTTGAGTAATTTAACGCCTCATGCTGCATATGTTTTTATGCATTATTCACATCCAACATTACTACAAAGAGTGCGAAATTTGAATAAAAAGTAACTCAAAAATATTCTTCTAAAAGGCTTGTTAAATACACATCTTTAGGTTACTTTTAATTTATGACGTATACGGCAACTTTAGAAGAAGAGAATAAAGAGATCGCTAAAAGATATAAAGACCTTTTAAAAGGGACTTATCAAGCCTTGTCTACAAAAGACAAAAAGCTAATTCGTTCTGCTTTTGATTTAGCTGTTGAGGCACATTCAGAACAACGAAGAAAATCTGGAGAACCTTATATTTACCATCCAATTGCAGTTGCTAAAATAGTTGCCTATGAGATTGGATTAGGTGCTACTTCTATTGCTGCTGCATTATTGCATGATGTTGTAGAAGATACTCCATATACTGTTGTAGATATGGAACGTTTATTTGGAGAAAACATCGCTCGTATTGTAAGCGGACTTACAAAAATCTCTCGTTTAAATAAAGATCAAGATGTTTCTATACAGGCAGAGAATTTTAGAAAAATGCTCTTAACCTTACATGATGATGTTCGTGTAATCTTAATTAAAATTGCAGATCGTTTGCACAATATGCAAACCATGGACTCAATGCCAGAGCATAAACAGGTTAAAATTGCTTCTGAAACCTTATACATCTATGCTCCTCTTGCCCATCGATTGGGTTTGTATAACATTAAAACTGAATTGGAAGATTTAGGATTGAAATACACAGAACCAGAAGTATACGCAACTATCTTAGGCAAGATTAATCAAAGCAAGGAAGAGCAACAAAAGTATATAGATTCATTTGCACAAACTTTAAATAATGGCTTAGAGAAGGAAGAATTTGAGTATGACATAAAAGGGAGAACAAAATCTATTTTTTCTATCCGTAGAAAAATGAGAAAACAGAATGTATCCTTTGAAGAAGTCTATGACAAGTTTGCTATTCGTATCATTTTTAAACCTGTTTCTAAAGACGAAAAATTTGATGCTTGGAAGATTTATTCAATTGTAACAGATTATTTTAAACCCAATCCGTCACGATTAAGAGATTGGATTTCTCAACCAAAATCTACTGGTTACGAAGCCTTACACATTACTGTAATTGGGCCAGAAAGTAAATGGGTAGAAGTGCAGATACGTTCAGAAAGAATGGATGAAATTGCAGAAAAAGGCTATGCTGCTCATTTTAAATACAAACAAGGAAATGTAAAAGAAAGCGGTTTAGAAGGTTGGCTAAACAAGTTAAAAGAGACCTTAGAAAATCAAAGTGTGAATGCCGTTGATTTTGTAGAAGACTTTAAATTAAACTTATATTCAAAAGAAATTTTTGTCTTTACTCCTAAAGGGGATTTAAAATCATTGCCAAAAGGAGCATCAGCTTTAGATTTTGCATTTTCAATCCATACAGACGTAGGCTTACGTTGTAGAGGTGCAAAAGTAAATGGTAAATTAGTTCCGCTTAGTCAAGAATTAAAAAGTGGTGATCACGTAGAAGTACAAACAGCATCTGTAAAGAAACCGAATGTTCGTTGGTTAGATTTTGTGATGACCGCAAGAGCAAGAACTAAAATTAAAAATGCTTTAAAAGAAGAAGAAAAGGAAATTGCTGAAGAAGGAAGAGCAATTTTAACACGTAAATTACGTCATTTAAAAATCAATGTAAATGAGCGAATCTTTAATGAAATGGCATCATATTTCTCATTAAAAACAAGTTTTGATTTGTTTTATCGCATTGGAAATGGAGCAATAGACAACAAAGACCTAAAAGCTTTTGTTACTCAAAAGAACAATGCTTTTATTAGTTTCTTTAAGAGTAGATTAAAACGTACTCCATCAAAAGAAGCTTCTGTAATTGAAGAAGTTACCAATAAATACGACGCTCTTGTATTTGGAAAAGAAGATGAAAAATTAGATTATACACTTTCTAAATGTTGCTCTCCTATTCCTGGAGATAAAGTTTTTGGGTTTGTAACAATTAATGATGGTTTAAAAGTACATAAGAAAGATTGTCCAAACGCAATTTCTATGCAATCTAATTATGCGTATAGAATTATGAAAGCTACTTGGATAGATTCTTCGAAACAAGAATTTAAAGCCATTTTAAAAATAAGCGGAATTGATAAAAAAGGAATTGTAAATAACTTAACCCGTATTATTTCTAATACGATGGATGTGTATATTAATAACATTAATATATCTGGAGATCATGGTGTTTTTGAAGGGAAAATATCAATTAGTGTACAAAATAAAACGCAACTTTCTAAGCTAATTAACAATATAAAAAAGGTTGAAGGAGTACAAAAAGCGGAACGTGTTAATACAATGTAAATATCATTTCAAAAAAACACTTTTTTTATAGATAAATAACCTTAAATTTGTCGTTTCGATAAATTCAGAAAAATGGGTGCAAATGAAAACCAAGATATTGTAAAAAATGTCTTTACTACATTTTTAGAATCTAAAAAACATAGAAAAACTCCAGAAAGATATGCTATCCTTCAAGAGATTTATGATTTAGAGGAACATTTTGATATAGAGTCTTTATATATCAATATGAAAAATAAAAACTATCGAGTTTCTAGAGCGACTTTATACAATACTATAGATTTATTGCTAGAATGCGGATTGGTAAGAAAACACCAGTTTGGAGGTCAATCGATGGCACATTATGAAAAAAGTTACTTTGACAAACAACACGATCATGTTATTTTAACAGATACTGGAGAAGTAAAAGAATTTTGTGATCCTAGAATTCAGATTATCAAAAAAACCATAGAAGAAGTTTTTGATATTGACATTCA
>CAJXVT010000060.1 GCA_913062575.1 uncultured Flavobacteriaceae bacterium
GTGGGCAATAAGGGATTCGAACCCCTGACCCCCTCGGTGTAAACGAGGTGCTCTGAACCAACTGAGCTAATTGCCCTTAGCGGATGCAAATATACTATTGTTTTTACATCTTGCAATAATTTTTTGAAGTTTATTTATAAAATTTCAGCAACTACAAACGTACTTCCCCCAACATAAATCACATCAGTGTCTTTTGCAATTTCTTTTGCTGCTGTATACGCCTGATTTACAGAATCAAACTTTTTTGCTTGCAATCCAAATGCGTTGGTTTGTTTTTCTAACTCATCTATTAACATAGCTCTAGGAATATTTGGTTGACATAAGTAATACATTGCATTTACAGGAAATAACGGTAATATATCGCTGAGATTTTTATCAGAAACGACTCCTAAAACAATATGTAGCTGATCACAAACTTCTTTCTGCAATTGCCTCATCACTAAACTTAAGCCTTCTTTATTATGGGCGGTATCGCAAATAACTTTTGGGACCTCTTGTACAATCTGCCACCTCCCTTTTAAACCTGTACTTTTTGCTACTTTTAAAAGCCCTTTTTGAATTTGACTCTCTTTTACATGAAAACCTTTTAAATTCCTTAAAGCAATTACAGCTGTCTTTGCATTTAACTTTTGATAATCTCCTAATAAATCTGTTTCAAAATTCTCTAAAGAATCTGAAGCGAATATTAAATTAGAATGTAACTCAGTTGCTTTTTCAAGAAAAACACCTACTACCTCCTCTTGCTTTTCTCCAATAATAACAGGGATGTTCTTTTTTATAATCCCAGCTTTTTCAAAAGCAATCTCTGGTAGCGTTTCTCCTAAAAACTGCGTGTGATCTAACCCTATATTTGTAATTACCGAAACTTCTGGACTAATAATGTTTGTAGAATCTAATCTTCCTCCAAGCCCAACTTCAACTATAGCAATATCAACTTGTTGACTTGAAAAATAGTCAAAGGCCACTCCTACTGTCATTTCAAAAAACGATAGTTTTTGATTTTCTAAAAAAAGTTTGTTTTTTTCAATAAAACCAACCACAAAAGCTCTGGAAACTTCTTCTCCATTTATCCGAATTCGCTCTGTGAAATTTTTTAAATGTGGAGAGGTGTATAAACCAACCTTATAACCTGCCTCTTGCAATATAGAAGCTAACATATGGCTCGTTGACCCTTTTCCATTTGTGCCGCCAACATGAATTGTTTTGAATTTCCTTTCTGGAAACCCCAACTCTTTAGAAAACGCTAAAATATTTGTTAAGTCTTTTTTGAAAGCTGTCTTCCCTTCTCTTTGATACATTGGCAATTGGGAAAACATCCAATCTAATGTTTCTTGATACCTCATTTATTCAGATAAAGAAAAACGATAAATAATGGTACCTCTCTGCTTATTTGGAGCATTGGGATCTGCATTCCACGTCGTTTTTAACGCTGCTGCCTTCGCCGGGTCCATTAAACACTTTGCTGTATTTGTTGATCCCTTAACACCTGGTGTTGCTTTAATTACTTTCCCGGTATTATCAACTTCAATAAGTACTACCACTAATCCTTCTTCATTACACTCAGGTTTTTCGATAGGTCTTGACAAAGCATTTCTTCCTGCTAAATTGTAATTTTTATCCCCATCACTTCCCGTACTCCCGTAGTATTTAGTTGATTTTGGATCTCCTTTCTGACTTCCTTTCACCCCTGGTTTAACATCATCTCCTTCTCCTTTTGGCTCTCCATCACCTGAGTTATTGTTTAATAAATTATTCAGTAAATCTTGAGTTTGTTTAGACGGCTTAGGTTTCGGAACCTCTTTAGGTTTCTCAACTTTCTTTTTCTCCTCTACTGGTTTTTCAATTTTCTTCTCGATTGGTTTTTCTATAACCGGAGCATCTTTTGTTTCTTGAGTAATTACCTCTTCTTTTATAGTTTCTTTTGGAAGCACCTCCTGCTCTTCTTCAACTTTTTCTATTGCTTTTTCAATTGTTTTTTTAACTACTGGTTTGGCTTTTGTTTTTACAACCGGATCACCACTACCAACATCAGAATCTCCAAAATTAATTGCCAATCCGTATTCTTCTGGTGGATCAAGATATTGCATCCCAAAATTGAATATTACTACCAAAATTAGAGCAATAATTACTGAAGTAATTACGGCTGATTTCTTTTTATGTGGTGTTTCTAAAAAACTCATTTACTTACCTTTTACAGCTAAAATCATTTTTAATTTATTTCGATTTGCGATGTCTATAATTTTCATTACGTTTTTATAAGGAACATCTTTATCTCCTCTAATAACAATCGTTTTCGCTCTATCAGCTCCAACGAGCTTTAATATTTCATTTTCTAAACTCCCTTCACTTACCTTAGTTTTATCAATATAAAACAATGAGTTATTTGTTATAGAAACCGCTATAGAAGCTTTGTTTTCCGTTTTACCTCCTGCTTTTGGCAGCAATATATCAATTGCGCTTACCGTAACTAAAGTAGAAGTTAACATGAAAAATATCAACAATAAAAAAACAATATCTGTCATTGACGACATATTGAAATTTGGATTGACTTTATTTCTTCCTCTAATATTCATTATACAGGCTCATTTAATAAGTCTAAAAACTCAACAGAAGTTGCTTCCATCTTGTACACAACTTTGTCTATTCTTACAACTATATGGTTGTAGGTTATATAAGAGATAATTCCAACTACTAACCCAGCAACAGTTGTTGTCATTGCCGTATATAATCCATCAGATAACAATTTAATATCTATTTGCCCTCCTGCATTTGCTATTTCATGAATGGCAACAATCATTCCAATTACAGTTCCTAAGAAACCAATCATAGGTGCTGCACCAGAAATCGTTGCCAACACACTTACATTTTTTTCTAGTTGATAAATCTCTAATTTTCCGGAATTCTCTATTGCTTTATTAATATCATCTAAAGGTTTTCCTATTCTTGAAATTCCTTTACCTACTAATCTTGCCGTTGGGGAATCTGTGTTTTTACATAAATCACCCGCCGCGTCAAGCTTCCCTTCAGAAACATAATCTTTAATTTGATTCATAAAGTTGATATCCACTTTTGATGCTGCTTTTACAGCAAAAAATCGTTCAAAATAAATATAAAGTGCAATTATTAACAGAACAAATAACAGGGAGATTATAAGCAAGCCTCCAGTTCCACTTTCCATTATTAATTTATAAATTGATAATGTTTTTTCCTCAGACACTACATCTGTAAGTGTATCAACATTTTCTTGCAAAAACAACAACATATTTTAGATTGATTAAAGATTTATGTAAACTAAACGAA
The DNA here is from genome assembly GCA_913062575.1 of uncultured Flavobacteriaceae bacterium. Classification (GTDB taxonomy): domain Bacteria; phylum Bacteroidota; class Bacteroidia; order Flavobacteriales; family Flavobacteriaceae; genus Polaribacter. The sequence continues at coordinate 3,301 of CAJXVT010000060.1, forward strand.
TATACTTTTTAAAAATTGCTTCAAAAAAAACCCGAGAAAAAACTCGGGTATTTTTTTATATAAAAGATCTCATTAGCATAAAAGCAAACGAGCCGACAACAAAGCCTATAAGGGCTAGCCAAGCTATTTTTTTCAGGTACCAAAAGAAATCTATTTTTTCCATTCCCATGGCAACTACTCCAGCTGCCGAACCTATAATCAACATAGACCCACCTGTTCCGGCAGAGAAAGCTATAAAGTGCCATAATGGATTATCTATACTTTCAGAGAACATCCCTAAACTTGCAGCTACTAATGGTACATTATCTATCACTGCAGATCCAACACCTAATAGCATCACAACCAAATCAGAAACCCCTGTTCCAGCTAATTCAGTTCCCATTAATGGAATACTTTCTTTTAACCCATCCGCAAAACCAAATAATATCCCTAATGATTCTAAAGCAGCAACTGCCATTAAAATCCCTAAGAAAAACAATATACTTGGCATTTCAATTTTTGATAACGAGCTATGAACAGGACTATGATGAGCATGAGCATCTGATTCATCAGAATCAAAGCTTGTCATTGAGAATTTCTTTCTACTAAACACTTCTGCAAAAGTTGCTACAATTGCTAAAGAAAGCATCATCCCAACATAAGGTGGTAAATGTGTCACAGTTTTAAAAATCGGTACAAAAACAATTGCTCCTAACCCTAAATACAACATAACTGCACTGTACTTGCTTTTGGCTCCTTCTTTTTCAGAATCATCTCCTTCAATTTCACCTTTAAATGCGGGTAAAAAAGTGGCAATATAAGTTGGTACAACCATACATAATAATGAAGGAATAAATAAATACTTAAATAACATTACAGTACTTACTTTATCTCCTATCCATAACATGGTTGTTGTTACATCTCCGATTGGAGAAAATGCTCCACCAGCATTAGCTGCTATAATAATTAGTCCTGCAAACCAGATTCTATCTTCTCTTCTTCTTACTATTTTCTGAAGGATAGATATCAATACGATTGTAGCTGTTAAATTATCAATAATTGCAGATAACACAAATGCTAACCATGCAAAAATCCATAGAATACTCTTTTTCTTATTGGTCTTTACATAACCCTTAATGGTAGAAAACCCATCAAAATAATCAATGATTTCAACGATTGTCATGGCTCCTAAAAGGAACACTAAAATTTCTGCTGTTTTACCTAAATGGTGTAATAAAGTTTCTTCAACTAAATGCATCTTATCCTCATGAACTAAAGACGAAAACCCTTCTACTAATGCATGTTTAGATGAATCAAACCACTCAGAAAAACTATCAACTCCAAGCGCTACAATTGCCCAACAAACAGCCATCATTACTAGTGCCGGAATTAATTTATCTATTTTTAAATTGTGTTCCAATGTAATGGCTAAGTACCCAAACACAAACACTAAAATGATAATCGTCTCCATAATTGTTTAAATATTAAATTAATTGTTTTAGCGCTATTTCAAACGCTGTTTTACAAATTTCCTTTTTATTATTATTCTTATCAAATGTTTTTTGTAATGCTTTTCTAATCGTTTCTGAAGTATCATTAAAAATTGCTTGGTCTTGCATCGGCAACTCTACTCTAGCTTCCATGAAATAAGCAAAAACTCTTGCAATTCCACAATTAGAAATAAAATCCGGCAATAAACTTACCTCACTATCTGTATACTCCATAATTGGCCCAAAGAATATTTCTTTATCAGCAAATGGCACATTTGCTCCAGGAGAAATTACTTCTAAACCAGATGCAATCATTTTTGTAACCTGCTCTTTAGACACCAATCTTGAAGCTGCTGCTGGCACAAAAATTTCTGCCTGTAACGACCAAACTTTTTGATTGATTTCTTCAAACGGAATCATGTTTTTTGCTGATAGCTTATTTCCATCTTTATTCAGAAATAATTCTGTCATTTCATCCATAGAAAAACCATCCTCATTAATCAATCCTCCATCTCTATCTATAATTCCAACTACCTTCGCTCCTAATTGAGTTAAATAATAGGCCGCAGCAGAACCAACATTTCCAAAACCTTGAACAATTGCTTTCTTTCCTGCTATAGAACCACCATAAATAGTATAATAATGTTTAACTGCCTCTGCAACTCCGTAACCAGTTAACATATCTGCAACTGTGTATTTTTTTGTTAAATCTGGAGAGAATTCTTGGTCTTCGATTATCTTAATTACACCTTGACGTAATTGACCAATTCTATTAATTTTATCAGCCTCAGTTGGCTTAAAGTGTCCATTAAAAATACCTTCTTGCGGATGCCAAACTCCACAGTCTTCTGTAATCGGAATTACATCTTTATCAGCATCTACATTTAAATCTCCACCTGTTCCATAATAATGCTTCAATAATGGCGTAACAGCTTTATACCAACGCTCTAAAACACCTCTTTTTCTTGGATCATTTGGATCGAAATTAATTCCAGATTTTGCACCACCAATTGCTGGTCCAGAAACGGTAAACTTCACTTCCATTGTTTTTGCTAAAGAAAGAACTTCATTTATATCTAGTCCTTTTCTCATTCTTGTTCCACCACCGGCAGCTCCTCCTCTTAAAGAGTTTATTACTGTCCAACCTTCAGCTTCTGTTTCTGAATCTTTCCAGTTAAAAACGATTTCTGGTTGTTTGTTTTCGTATTTTTTTAATAAATCTTTCATGTTGCTTTTCTTTATAATATAATTCAATAATATACTTTGTTTTCTTTTTCAGTTTAAAAGATCAGTCAAAGTAGCTAAAGTTGATTCATTCTCGATTGAATTATTTAAGTTAAACAATAGATTTACGCAGAAGTACACGCAAACACAAACTTAAGGGAAAAAAGTGAGTGTCCCAACAAAATAAATGTTCTTTTAAGAAATTTATGGAGAGAATAATACTCCTGAACTGTGGTCTTCTTTTGCACCAGTAACAGAACTCAAGCAATTTACCTGATTTACAGACCTTAACAACCCTAAAAATGCAAAAATAAGCGCCTCTTTATAATCAATAATTTTTGAGGTTGGAATAACAATTTTTGACTTTGAATAAAACCGAATTCTATCCATTAAAAACGTATTGAACACTCCGCCACCTGTCACAAGTATTTTTCGTTGGCCTTTAGTAGATTTTGCCACTTGAAAAGCAACATGTTCAACAACAGTTTTTAAAACATCTTTGACATCAAATTTACTGGAATCTATCAAAGGAAATATTTCTTCCTTTACCCATTCTAACCCTAAGGATTTAGGGTGTTTTTTCTGATAAAATTCTAATTGATTTAAATCAGTTAACAATTGTTTATTTATAGTTCCTGTTGAAGCAATAAACCCTGCATCATCATATTCTAAACCAAGGTTTTTAACATAATAGTTCAACACAATATTAACCGGACAGACGTCAAAAGCAATTCTCTTGTCATTTTCTTTAAACGAAACATTTGCAAACCCTCCTAAATTCAAACAGGCATCAAATTCTGGAAACAACATTTCATCTCCTATTGGGACAAGTGGAGCACCTTGACCTCCAAATAGCACATCTTGAGTTCTAAAATCACAAATAACCTTGCAGTTCGTTTTACTAGACAATACTTGACCATTCCCAATTTGCAACGTGACCCCCTTATCTGGTTGATGTAAAATTGTATGCCCATGTGATGCTATAAAATCAATTTCTTTAATCGCATTTTTTTTAATAAAATCCGCTACTCTTACAGCTAAAAGGTGACCATATTCAATATCAATTTGTTGCAACTCATTTTTAGAAAATCCAATAGCAGAAGCTAATTTCCCCTTCCACTTATTTGTATATGATGTTGTTTCTGAATATAGAATTTTAAAGTTCTCATAATTTTCCACATCAAATTCTACATAAACAATATCTAACCCATCCAATGATGTTCCAGACATTAATCCAATAATTTTCACTAATTTACTATGCATATCGGTAAAAATAACAAAAGTTTACTGATAATTCACTACTAAAAACGTATCTTTGGAGACATTTTTTACGAATATAACAATAAGACATAATGGATTTTAACCTTACCGAAGAGCATTTGATGATTAGAGACGCTGCTCGTGATTTTGCTCAAACAGAATTACTACCTGGCGTTATTGAAAGAGATAACAAACAAGAATTCCCAAACGAGTTAGTAAAAAAAATGGGAGATCTAGGTTTTTTAGGTATTATGGTCGACCCAAAATATGGAGGAAGCGGAATGGATGCTATTTCTTATGTGTTGATCATGGAAGAGCTTTCTAAGATTGATGCTTCTGCCTCTGTTATTGTTTCTGTTAATAATTCTTTAGTTTGTTACGGACTAGAGGCCTATGCTTCTGAGGAACAAAAGCAAAAATACTTAACAAAATTAGCTACTGGAGAATTTGTTGGCGCATTCTGTTTGTCTGAACCTGAAGCAGGATCTGATGCGACTTCTCAAAGCACAACAGCTATAGATCAAGGAGATCATTACCTGTTAAACGGGACAAAAAACTGGATAACTAGTGGTGGTAGAGCTGATGTATATTTAGTAATTGCTCAAACAGACAAAGAAAAAGGACATAGAGGAATCAATGCTTTTATCGTTGAAAAAGGTACAGAAGGTTTTCATGTCGGACCAAAAGAAGATAAATTAGGAATCAGAGGAAGTGATACACATACATTACAATTTAACGATGTAAAAATCCCGAAAGAAAATAGAATTGGAGAAGATGGTTTCGGATTCAAATTCGCAATGAAAACACTTTCTGGTGGTAGAATCGGTATTGCTGCACAAGCTTTAGGAATTGCTGCCGGTGCTTACGAACTTGCTTTAAAATACTCTAAAGAACGCAAAGCTTTTGGAACAGAAATTTGTAATCACCAAGCAATTGCTTTTAAATTAGCAGATATGTACACCGAAATTACTGCTGCTCGTCATTTAGTAATGAAAGCCGCATGGGACAAAGACCAAGGAAATAATTACGACATGTCTAGCGCTATGGCTAAATTATATGCTTCTAAAGTTGCTATGGAACACACAGTTGAAGCCGTTCAGATTCATGGTGGTAATGGTTTTGTAAAAGAATACCATGTAGAACGTTTAATGCGTGATGCAAAAATTACTCAGATTTATGAAGGAACTTCTGAAATTCAGAAAATAGTAATTTCAAGAACATTAATTAAAGGATAGTTTTACTAATAGATATAAAAAAAAGCTCACTTTGTAGTGGGCTTTTTTTGTACTACATCTGTAATTCTACCTTATACAATTGCAATCCAGAAGAAAAAGAATTGTGTCTTAAATATTTTTTATCATTGTCTTCTTTTAATGAATCTTCTATAAAGACTAAATCACAATTTCCTTTTCCTAATTCAAAGAGTGTTCCCATCATCAATCTAATTTGATAACGCAAAAAACCTTTTCCTCTTACTTTTAAAACATAACTGTTTTTTGGAAAGAAACTAGCTGTAAACTCTGTGTTTTCAACTATTTCACAAGAATCAATAGTTCTTTTAAAAATTGTACTGACTGATGGTTTTGTACAATATTTATGAAAATAATGCTCTCCCTGAAAAAGTTGAGCGCCTTTTTGCATCACCTCAATATTTAAATTTCCAACCATATTCACCATGAAAGGAGCTGCAAAAGGATGTGTTTTCTCTCCGAAAGAAAAATAATAATGGTATTCTTTAATTTTAGGACAACCAATTAGATCAAACCCCACTGGTGTTCTCCTAATGCTTAATGCTCTAATATCTGGAGGTAAATTTTCATTAAAAAATTGTATAAACCATTTTTCATCAACCTCTTTCTCTAAAAATAACTGAAAAAAATAGTTATTAGCAGAAACCATTGCGTCTGTTCTTCCAATTCCAAGAGACTTACAACGCTCACCATTAAAAACAAAAAACAAGGTTTTATCAATCATCTCATGTAAGGTTTTCACATTCTTTTGCTTCTGCCATCCATGAAATCTAAATCCTAAATATTGTATTTCTACAACATAATTAAAAGGGTATTTCATATCACAAAACTACAACAAAAAAGTTTTTTTTCAAAAAAACACATTTTTATTAAATTAATAATTATAGCATAAAAAATAATCAACCCCTAAAAAAAACCCCCTTTATTGGATCAAATTTATCATATACGGAAATAGACCCCCCTTTTTTTGATGCTAATAATTTTTCTACATCGTTTTCGCTAAGCCTCTCTTTTTTTTATACTCAATTTTACTTCTACATTTGACTGAAAATTAACAGTTTAAAATACAACTACAAACAAAAAAACAATCATCATGAGGAAAATCATTTTTACACTTCTATTAGCAAACTCTTTCCAACTAATTGGACAAGAAAAAAAAGACGAAATTAAACTCACACTTACAGGAAGTGTTGACACTTATTACTCAACAAATTTATCAACTTCAGCAATAGGGACCAACGGAATACTTTCTGATGTTACTGCAAATGGTTTTGGTTTAGGAATGGCTAATACAATATTTTCATATGAAAAGGGAAAAACTGGAGTTGTAGCTGACTTGGCATTTGGACCAAGATCAAATGCTGCAAATGCATACACAGGCGCCATAAATCAATTATACGCTTATTATCAAGCTTCAGAAACTGTAAAATTCACATTAGGACAGTTTAATACTTTTTATGGTTACGAAGTAATTTCACCTACGGGGAACTTTAATTACTCAGTCTCTTACCTATTCAATGCTGGGCCTTTTTCTCATACTGGATTAAAAATAGACTATAC
>CAJXVT010000061.1 GCA_913062575.1 uncultured Flavobacteriaceae bacterium
TTTTGTGAGCGTATTTTTGGTCCTGTAAAGGATTTTGAATGTGCTTGTGGTAAGTATAAAAGAATTCGCTACAAAGGGATCGTTTGTGATCGATGTGGTGTAGAAGTAACTGAAAAGAAAGTACGTAGAGATAGAGTAGGACACATCCATTTGGTAGTTCCTGTTGCTCATATCTGGTACTTTAGATCATTACCTAACAAAATGGGATACCTTTTAGGTTTACCATCTAAAAAGTTAGATATGATTATTTACTACGAAAGATATGTAGTAATTGCTCCAGGTATTGCAAAAAATGTTGAAGGTGAACCATTGCAAAAAATGGATTTCTTAACAGAAGAAGAGTATTTAGACATTCTAGAAACAATTCCTCAAGAGAACCAGTATTTAGACGATAATGACCCAGAAAAGTTTATTGCTAAAATGGGAGCTGAGTGTTTAATTGATTTATTAGCTCGTATCGATTTAGATGAGTTATCTTATCAATTAAGACATAAAGCAAATACAGAAACGTCTAAACAACGTAAAACTGAGGCGTTAAAACGTTTAAATGTTGTTGAAGCATTTAGAGATTCTAACAAAACTAGAGAAAACAAACCTGAGTGGATGATTATGAAGGTAGTTCCGGTGATTCCACCAGAATTACGTCCATTAGTTCCATTAGATGGAGGTCGTTTTGCTACTTCAGATTTAAATGATTTATATCGTAGAGTTATTATCAGAAACAACCGTTTAAAAAGGTTAGTTGAGATCAAAGCTCCAGAAGTTATTTTACGTAATGAGAAACGTATGTTGCAAGAATCTGTAGATTCATTATTTGATAACACACGTAAATCATCAGCAGTTAAAACTGAATCTAACAGACCATTAAAATCATTATCAGATTCATTAAAAGGTAAGCAAGGACGTTTCCGTCAAAACTTACTTGGTAAGCGTGTTGATTATTCTGCACGTTCTGTAATTGTTGTTGGACCAGAATTAAAATTATCTGAATGTGGATTGCCAAAAGAAATGGCTGCAGAATTATACAAACCTTTCGTGATTCGTAAATTAATTGAAAGAGGAATTGTAAAAACTGTAAAATCTGCAAAGAAAATTATAGACAGAAAAGAGCCTGTTGTATGGGATATTTTAGAGAATGTTTTAAAAGGACATCCTGTATTATTAAACCGTGCTCCAACGCTTCACCGTTTAGGAATCCAAGCTTTTCAACCAAAATTAATTGAAGGAAAAGCAATTCAGTTACATCCACTTGCATGTTCTGCATTTAATGCCGATTTTGATGGAGATCAAATGGCTGTACACTTACCGTTAGGACCAGAAGCTATTTTAGAAGCACAATTATTAATGTTAGCTTCTCACAATATCTTAAACCCTGCAAATGGTGCACCAGTTACTGTACCTTCTCAGGATATGGTACTTGGATTGTATTACATGACAAAAGAAAGAATCTCTACTCCAGAAGTTCCTATTAAAGGAGAAGGATTAACTTTTTATTCACCAGAAGAAGTAAACATTGCTTTTAACGAAGAAATGGTAGACTTGAATGCGGGTATTAAAGTAAGAACTTTTGATGTTGATGAAAATGGAGAGCAAGTTCGAAAAATTATAAAAACAACTGTTGGTAGAGTTTTATTCAACGAAGTTGTACCTGAAAAAGCAGGATATATAAATGAAGTATTAACTAAGAAATCTTTACGTGGTATTATTGGTGGAATTTTAAAAGCTACTGATATTCCTACTACTGGAGAGTTTTTGGATAATATTAAAAACATGGGATATAAGTTTGCATTCCAAGGAGGATTATCATTTAGTTTAGGTGATATTATTATTCCAAAGGAAAAAGCAGGAATGATTGCAGATGCAAATAAAGAGGTAGCTGTAATTGTATCTAACTATAACATGGGAATGTTAACAAACAAAGAACGTTACAATCAGGTAATTGACATTTGGGGTTCTACGAACAACCGTTTGACAGAATTATCGATGAAACGTTTAAGAGAAGACCAACAAGGGTTTAACTCAGTATACATGATGCTTGATTCTGGTGCAAGGGGTTCTAAAGAACAAATTCGTCAGTTAACAGGTATGCGTGGATTAATGGCAAAACCTAAAAAATCTACAGCTGGTGGTGGAGAAATTATTGAGAATCCAATTCTTTCCAACTTTAAGGAAGGGTTATCAATTCTTGAATACTTTATCTCTACACACGGTGCTCGTAAAGGATTAGCCGATACAGCATTAAAAACAGCCGATGCAGGGTATTTAACACGTCGTTTAGTTGATGTTTCTCAAGATGTAATTATCAACGAACATGATTGTGGAACTTTAAGAGGGTTAGAAGTAACTCCATTAAAGAAAAACGATGAAATTGTTGAATCATTAGCAGAAAGAATTGAAGGTCGTGTTTCTTTACACGATGTCTTTGAACCAGTAACTGATGAACTTATAGCAAATGCAGGAGAAGAAATTTCTTCAGCGATTGCTCAAGCAATTCAAAATACAGGAATAGATAGAGTTCAAGTACGTTCTGCGTTAACTTGTGAATCTTCTAGAGGTATATGTGCAAAATGTTATGGTCAGAGTTTATCTACCCTTAACAAAGTACAGCTTGGTGAAGCTGTAGGAGTTATTGCTGCGCAATCAATTGGAGAGCCTGGTACACAGTTAACATTAAGAACATTCCACGTTGGTGGAGTTGCAGGTAATATTTCTGAAGAGAATAAGTTAACTGCAAACTTTACAGGTAAAGTTTCTATTGAAGATTTACGTACTGTTACAGGTAAAGATTCTAATGGAGAAGAGATCGAAATCGTAATCTCTAGAACTGCAGAAATTAAGATAATTGATAAGAAAACAGGAATTACCTTAAGTACAAATAACCTTCCATATGGTTCTACAATTTTTGAAAAAGGTAGAAGAACTATTAAGAAAGGAGATGTTGTTTGTCAATGGGATCCATTTAACGGTGTAATTGTTTCTGAGTTTGGTGGTAAAGTTCGTTTTGATGATTTAGAACAAGGAATTAACTTCCAAGTAGAAATTGATGAGCAAACAGGTTTCCAAGAAAAAGTAATTACAGATTCTAAGAATAAGAAAATCATTCCTTCTTTAATTATTGAAGATAAAGATGGTAATGCATTACGTTCATACAGTTTACCTGTAGGAGCACACTTAATGATTAGTAATGGAGAAACTGTAGAACAAGGTAAAACTTTAGCTAAGATCCCTCGTAAATCAGGTAAAGCAGGAGATATTACAGGAGGTTTACCTCGTGTAACTGAATTATTTGAAGCACGTAACCCTTCTAATCCAGCAGTAGTTGCTGAGATTGACGGAGTTGTTTCTTTCGGGAAAATTAAGCGTGGTAATAGAGAGATTATCGTTGAGTCTAAGACTGGAGATATTAGAAAGTACTTAATCAAGTTATCTAACCAAATTTTAGTACAAGAAAATGATTTCATCAAAGCAGGGATGCCATTATCAGACGGAGCAACAACTCCAATTGATATCTTGAAAATTCAAGGGCCATCTGCAGTACAACAATACTTAGTAAACGAAATTCAAGAAGTATATCGTTTACAAGGTGTGAAAATTAATGACAAACACTTTGAGGTTGTAGTACGTCAAATGATGCGTAAAGTTAGAATTATTGACTCTGGAGATACTTTATTCTTAGAGAATCAACTGATTCATAAAAATGACTTTATTGTAGAAAACGATGCTATTTACGGAATGAAAGTTGTTGAAGATGCAGGAGACTCTGAAAATTTAAAAGCAGGTCAAATAATTTCTTCACGTCAGTTAAGAGATGAGAATTCTATATTACGTAGAAATGATAAAAATTTAGCAGTAGCAAGAGAGGCTCAGCCAGCAACAGCAGAACAAGTGTTGCAAGGTATTACAAGAGCTTCGTTACAAACTAAATCGTTTATCTCTGCGGCATCGTTCCAGGAAACTACGAAAGTGTTGAATGAAGCAGCTGTAAATGGTAAGATAGATACTTTAGAAGGATTGAAAGAAAATGTAATTGTTGGTAAGAGAATTCCAGCAGGTACAGGTATGAGACAATACGATCATATCATTGTAGGTCCTAAAGACGAGATAGAAGAAAATCTATAATAAACGTTTATTCGTTTAAAAGTTTAAAAGTTGAATTGTTTATTGTAGATTAAATACATTATTCAGTTCAACTTTTTTATTATATGTCATTTTTAATGATTAAACAACTACACTAAATAACAACATAAATTATGGATGAAAATCAAAATGATGACGGGCAAATAAATATTGAATTGGATGAGACTGTTGCGGAAGGAACCTATTCTAACTTAGCAATTATCAACCATTCAGTATCTGAGTTTATTGTTGATTTCATCAACATAATGCCTGGAGTTCCTAAAGCGAAAGTAAAATCTAGAATTATTTTAACGCCGCAACATGCAAAGCGTTTAACTAAAGCATTACAAGAAAATGTGCAACGATTTGAAAAAGCAAACGGAGAAATAAAAGATTACGAGCAACCTCCAATTCCAATGAATTTTGGACCCACTGGAGAAGCTTAAAAAACAAGAAAACCGAAACTAATTAGTTTCGGTTTTCTTGTTTTAAAGAGTAGTACTAAGAACTCTTTTAGCTTGTATTACATGCCTTTCATTATGGTGAATCACAAAACGAAAGGTATCGCCTAACTTGAATTTTAATATTGGTAGTGTTGTATATGTTTTAATCTTGTTCAGGTTTTTAGATTTGGCAGTTTCTAAATAGCTTAACATTCCCTCTTGCAGTTTTATAAAAGTACGTACTACTTGCTCTTTATCCAATTTGCTAGCATTTGGATTTTTACTTTTAAAGGTGTTCATGGTTTTCATGCCTTCTTTTGGTAACATATCATTGGCAAATTTATTTCCTAAATAAGTGCTTTTAAAAGTTTCAGAAAAAGGAAGTGAAGAGGCATTCATCTTCTTGTTAATTTCTGCATTGTAAAATGCAGTATACATATTTAGATGTTCTAAGCACTCTAGTACACTCCAAGACTTAATAGATTGCTTAAACTGTAATTTATCCTCAGAAATTTCTAATAATTGCTTTCCATAGTTAATATGAGCAGAAGTCATTTGTATTAAATCAGAAAGAACATTTGTACTATTATAAATCATTGTATTTTTTTTTACAAAGTTGCGCTTTAAGTGTATTATAAAAGTTGATCTCAATCAAGACTTTTTAAAATACGCGACAATGTTTCTGGAGTCATCCTTAAATATGACGCAATATATTTTTGTGGAATTTCTTGAAATACATGAGGACTTCTTTTAAACACACGATCAAACCTTTTTTGTGGAGAATAGGTAATTAAATCGTTTTCTCGTTCTATTTGTTGGTATACAAATTCTTGAAGCAATAACGTCCACAACTCTTGACCCTCTTTTGTTGCATTAATGCATTTAAAAAAGGTTGCCTTGGAAATTACTTTAAGTTGGCATTTTTTTAGTGCTTGAATGTAAAATGTAGTTGGTATGTCTTTTAAAAAGGAATCTAAAGCAGTTATAAAAGAATTTTCATATCCAAATCGAATTGTGTGTTCTTCAACATCATCTTCAATAAAAACCCGTAAGCTACCAGAAATAACAAAATACATATTGGTGTTCTTATCACCAGGAACAGTAATAAAATCATTCCTTTTAACTGTTATTTCTTGTTCCCAATAAGGAGCTAATGTGTCTGTTAATTGTGTTAATAAATTCATTAAAATTAAGACATTTGATTCCTTAGGTGTTTATCAAATATAGTAAGAGTTTTATAAATTAAACTCTCCTTGTTCTATCTAATAAATAAAAGTCAGCTAAAACTAATGCTGTTAAAGCTTCAACAATAGGAATCGCTCTAGGAACCACACAAGGATCGTGACGACCTCTACCATGGATTTCTGTTAGATTACCATCAGAATCTATAGTTTGTTGATTCTGCATGATTGTAGCGACAGGTTTAAAAGCTACTCGGAAGTAAATATCCATTCCGTTGCTAATTCCACCTTGAATTCCACCAGAAAGGTTAGTCTCTGTTCTACCGTCTGCAATAAATGCATCATTATGCTCGCTTCCTTGCATTTTTGCACCACAAAAACCACTACCAAATTCAAAACCTTTTACAGCATTGATTGTTAACATTGCTTTGCCTAATTCTGCATGTAACTTATGAAATATTGGTTCTCCCAATCCTACAGGAACATTTTGAACCACACAGGTGATTGTGCCTCCAATGGTGTCACCTTGTTTTTTGATGTCCTTGATTTTTGCAATCATTTTTTTAGCCGAAGCCTCGTCTGGACATCTTACAATATTAGAGTCTGTTTTAGAGAAATCTAAATCTTGATATGGCTTGTCAATAAAGATATCGCCAACAGAAGAAGTAAACGCATTGATATTTATGTGTGCAATCAATTGCTTAGCTAATGCCCCAGCAACTACCCAATTGGCAGTTTCACGAGCAGATGTTCTTCCTCCACCACGATAATCACGTGTTCCATATTTCTTATCATAGGTGAAATCTGCATGAGAAGGACGATATATATTAGTGTTGTGATTGTAATCTTTTGATTTCTGATTGGTATTCTGAATTTGAAATCCAATAGAAGCCCCAGTGGTTACACCTTCAAAAATTCCAGATAAAAACTGAACAGTATCGGGTTCTTTACGTTGAGTAACAATAGAAGATTGCCCGGGTTTACGACGGTCTAGCTCTTTTTGAACGGCCTCAAAATCGACAGTCATTCCCGCAGGAAATCCATCAATAACACCGCCAATTGCAATTCCGTGAGATTCACCAAAAGTTGTTAATTTTAATAAGTTTCCGAAAGAATTAAATGCCATAATTGTCGTTTTGTAAGCGTCAGTCACAAAATTACTACATTAATCTTTAATGAGCATGAATTTTAGTTTGAAAAAAACCAGAGTTTTACTGCCATAACAGTCACAATAACTAATAGAAATATTTTAATAAAGCCATCACCTTTTTCTACAGAGAATCTACTTGCAAACCAACCACCTAAAGAAGTTCCTATTGCCATGGTCAATCCCATTTTCCAATTAATGGCATCATTTAAAATAAAAACCAATAGAGCACCAGACATATAAATGGTTATGACTACTGCTTTTGTAGCGTTAGATTTTACTAATGATAGATGATTGAAGTAGTGTAAAAATAGAATCAAAATAAAGCCCAATCCTGCATTGATAAATCCTCCATAAATTCCAAAGAAGAAAAACGCTACACAACCAATCCATAAATGCTTGCCTGTAGTTCTTTCAATAAGTTCTTTCGCTTTTAACTTTGGTTTAAATACAATGATGAGCACTACAGCAATCATTACAAAAGAAAGTACTTTGTTAAAGGTTTCTCCTTTGATGTCTACAGCTATTTGAGCACCTATTAGAGAACCAATTAATGCAGAAATACCCATATAAATACTAAACGGAAAAGTGGTAATACCTTTACTTTTAAAGCCAGCCGTTCCTGCAATCATCTGAAGCACAATTCCAATTCTATTGGTTCCGTTTGCAATGTTTGGAGGTAATCCCATAAAAATAAGAACTGGTAATGTAAGTAAAGAACCACCACCAGCCATTGTATTAATTACACCAGCAATAAAGCCTACAATAACTAATAAAATTAAGTCTAACATTGTTGTATAAATTTGATTGTAAAAGTATTATAAATATTAGAATTAGCGAATAAAAAAAAACTTGTAAAAAAGTGATTTTTTCTTTTATGAACTCAAAAAAGATTCTATATTTGCATCCGCATTCAGGGAATACCTGATGAGACACTAGGAGAATTGGCAGAGTGGTCGAATGCGGCAGTCTTGAAAACTGTTGACTGTAACAGGTCCGGGGGTTCGAATCCCTCATTCTCCGCAAGAACCCTTATAATCTTTTGATTATAAGGGTTTTATTTTTGAAATAAAAAAAAGAAGATAAAAATAGGATTAACTACCTAAAAATACATCTAACCTATTTATTGAAAAAACTGAAAACCTATACAAATCAAAGTTAGAAAAAGCTGCCATTTATATAGGAATATAGAATTCTTGTTGCTAATTTTTCATTTTCTATTTCATTAAAATACAGCTTTAGACTTACTAGGTAGCTTATTCTCCTAATATGTAGGCTCTTATTATCACACATTAGTTTTAATTTTAAGTCAAATACCCGCCTATCATAATTTCTATCAAAATATAAAACATATTTCTGTAGAATATATCCTCTCAATATTTCTCTTATCTAAAGTTATGGTGTTTTCGTCTACTAAAAAATTAGTCTCAACTAAAATTATAGTAATATTCTCTCTATATATATCAATTTTGTTCTGGGATTAATAGACTAATCATAGTTACTCAAAAAAATAAACTCATAAAAGGCTTAAAGAATGTACTTACATAAAATCGCAACATTATGGAAAACAAACTATTAAAGTTATCAAAAATTTCATTTTCTAAAAATGTTAATAATCACTATCCTGAAATTTTAACAGATGAAGCTCTTCATTTTTTAACGAAACTTCATGAAAATTTTAATTCAAAGAGATTACACTTATTAAGTAAGCGTTTAAATCAACAAAATTTATTTGACGATGGTACGTTTCCAAAATTCCCAAGTGAAACAAAAGATATTAGAGAACGTGAATGGGTAGCTGGTAATATTCCACACGACCTAAAAGACAGGCGTGTAGAGATTACAGGACCAATAAACAGAAAAATGATTATCAATGCTTTAAATTCTGGAGCTAAAACATTTATGGCTGATTTGGAAGATAGTAATGTGCCTTCATGGGAAAACACAATACAAGGTCAGCAAAACTTAAAAGACGCAACTAAAAAGACCATCTCATTTATAGATGTTAAAAGGAATAAATCATACAAGCTAAACCCTAAAACGGCTGTTTTACTTGTTAGACCAAGGGGCTTACACTTAAACGAACGACACCTTATAATTAATAATGAAGAAACTTCAGGTAGTTTGGTAGATTTTGGTTTATACGTGTTTCATAATACAAAAACCTTAGTAAGCAATAATACTGCTCCGTACTTTTATCTACCAAAATTAGAACATTATACAGAAGCTCGATGGTGGAATGATGTTTTTACTTTTGCTCAAAAGTATCTTAATGTTCCAAAAGGGACATTTAAAGCAACTGTTTTAGTAGAAACTATTACCGCCAGTTTTCAATTAGATGAAATAATTTACGAGCTTAAAGATCATATTGTTGGTTTAAATTGTGGACGTTGGGATTATATATTTTCTTACATCAAAAAATTTAGAAATCACCCAAATTTTGTAGTTCCAAATCGCGATCAAGTAACAATGACTACCCCATTTATGGATGCTTATTCTAAACTTGTTATTCAACGTTGCCA
>CAJXVT010000062.1 GCA_913062575.1 uncultured Flavobacteriaceae bacterium
TTCTTGACTCTTGCCGTAATCTTGTCAAACATTACCGGCTCTTTCTTGCCATCTCTTTTTAGTACATCCATGTTAAATAAGGTATTAAATTAGTTATTTGGTTTGTTGAGTCGTCAAAAAAATCCACATAATTTTGACGTATAATTTTATTTATGATATCCTTTATAAAAAGGAAAATGCTTTTGTTTTCTTAGTATAAAACTTAGTGCTTAGGGAAACACTAAGCTTAAAAATCTGAGTCGAAACTGATACTTCCAGTTCCACCAGATTTCACTCCTGCTTTTTGATATTCTGAAACTCTTTTTTCGAAGAAGTTTGTTTTCCCTTCTAAAGAAATCATTTCCATAAAGTCAAATGGATTTTTAGAATCGTATACTTTATCACATCCGAATTCTAATAATAACCTATCTGTTACATACTCTAAATACTCTGTCATTAACTTGGCGTTCATACCAATTAAACTAACTGGTAAAGACTCCGTAATAAACTCTCTTTCAATATTTAATGCATCAATAATAATTTCTTTGATACGTTCTTTAGGTACTTTGTTTACAATGTGATGATTGTGTAAGTGTACAGCAAAATCACAATGCATTCCTTCATCTCTTGAAATCAATTCGTTAGAAAAAGCCAATCCTGGTAACAATCCTCTTTTCTTTAACCAGAAAATAGAACAAAATGATCCAGAAAAGAAAATTCCTTCTACTGCTGCGAAAGCAATTAATCGTTCTGCAAAAGAATCAGATTCTATCCATTTTAAAGCCCAGTCTGCTTTTAATTTAATTGCAGGAAAAGTATCAATAGCTCTAAATAATTTATCCTTTTCTACTTCATCCTTTACATAGGTGTCTATTAAAAGAGAATATGTTTCTGAATGAATGTTTTCCATCATGATTTGGAAACCATAAAAGAATTTTGCTTCAGAATATTGCACTTCATTCACAAAGTTTTCAGCTAAATTTTCGTTTACAATTCCGTCTGAAGCTGCAAAAAAGGCTAAAATATGTTTGATAAAGTAACGCTCATCTTCTGATAATTTTGTGTTCCAGTCGATTACATCTTCAGATAAATCAATTTCTTCAGCGGTCCAAATACAAGCTTGTTGTTTCTTGTACCATTCCCATAAATCATCATGCTGAATTGGGAAAATTACGAATCGGTTTTCGTTTGGCTGTAAAATAGGTTCTATGGCAGACATTCTTCTTTAGGAAATTTAGTTGTTTTGTGTTTGTGTTGTTTTGTCGAAAATGACGTTAACAAAGATTGGAAAATTTGTCTGAAATACGAAGTCATACTTATTCACAATAACTCGAAGTTTTTAACAAAACGTTCACATTTGAGTTTTTTTTACGATTCTCTATATTTCTGCAAACAACTGTAAATCAACCTATTAAAAATGCGATTTTCTTTAATCCCTTGATTCTATTGAGTTTCTTAAAACAGGTCAGTTTTACATTTTGTTATTTTTGACAATTCTTTTTCTAGAATTTTATTTAGATTTTTTCCAAAAAAAATGACCTATAAAATATAGGTCAATCTTCTTTAAATTTTATGTTTTTTATTGATTGATTGTGGCAGTCATATTCATAAACACTTCAACTTTAAAATCCATTGCACCTGCATCAGAAAGAACGCTTCCAGAAAGGTTTATTGTTATTGAATTGTTATTTAGAAAGGCTGACTCTACTTGACTAAGTACTGCTGCATCTGTAATATTAAAAACAGTTCCTGCATTTGCAGCCTGTGAAATATTTAAATTGGTAAGTGTCCCAACAACAATATTGTCAAACTTTAATGTTCCTGAAGAAACAGTTCCAGCATTGTTTCCAGTAAATTCTTTAAACGTATAGGTAAGTGTATTTATTTTTACTGCAGAAATTTCATTTCTATACTGAGCTAAATCACCAGAATTTAAATCAACCGTTTCACTTAAATTAAACGGAACTTCTGCTCCTTGTGTTTGAAGAACGTGTACATCTATTGTTTCTGTTAAGTCGTTATTAACATTAAGCTCTAAAAGCTCTCCTAAACTACCACATGATACAAGGGCAATTGAGATTGTCATTAAAAATATTATTTTTTTCATCTTGAGGATTTTTACAAAAATACAAATTACTTTTTTAAATGCTTTTCTGCCACTTTTTCTAATTCGGCATACCAGTCTTCTCCAAACTTTCTAACCAGTGCTTGTTTTACAAATTTATACACTGGTACTTGTAACTCTTTTCCTAAAGAACAAGCATCGTCACAAATTTCCCAGCTATCATAATTAACAGCAGAAAACTCACTATAGTCTTTAACTCTAATTGGATATAAATGACATGAAACAGGTTTTTTCCAAGAAATTAACCCTTGATTGTATGCTTCTTCAATGGCGCACAAAGCTGTGTTGTGTTCATCAAAAATCACATACGCACAGTCTGCGTTGTCTATTAAAGGGGTTTCTAATTCACCTGAATTATTGGTAACCCAAACGCCTTCTGTTTCAATAACCTTTATTCCTTCTTCACGTAAAAAAGGCTTTACAAGCGGGTAAATATCTTCCAAAATCTTGGTTTCTTCCTTCTCTAAAGGCGCACCAGCATCACCATCAATACAACAAGCTCCTTTACAAGCTGAAAGATTACAAACAAAATCTTTTTCTATAATACTTTCTGAAACGATTGACTTTCCGAGTTGAAACATTCGGCGAAAATACACTTATTTTAATAGTTTATACTCTAAATCAAACTAACTTACCTAATTTTGCAGATATAAAATCAACCAAAATGAATTTTAATATTAAAGAAATTGTTACTGCATTTATGGTCTTATTTGCTGTAATAGATATTATTGGAAACATTCCAATAATTATAGATTTAAGAAAGAAAGCTGGTAACATCGAATCAGGAAAAGCTTCTTTAATTGCAGGTACTATTATGATTGTTTTTCTTTTTTTAGGAAAAAGTCTTTTAAATTTTATCGGTGTAGACGTAAATTCTTTTGCAGTAGCTGGTGCTTTTATCTTATTTTTCATTGCCTTAGAAATGATTCTAGGAATTACTTTATATAAAGATGAAGAAGGCTCTGCTGTAACAGCTTCTGTTTTTCCGTTAGCTTTCCCGCTTATTGCTGGACCAGGAAGTTTGACAACACTGTTGTCTTTAAGAGCTGAATATTATCTTGAAAACATAATCATTGCAGTGATATTAAATGTACTACTTATTTATATAGTCTTAAGAACCTCTACAAGAATTGAAAAAATGATTGGTCCAAATGGAATAAATATTATTAGAAAAGTATTTGGTGTAATTCTTTTAGCAATTGCAATAAAGCTTTTTGCAGCAAATATTAAAGAATTGTTTTAATGGCTAATTTTAATGTCTTAATTATAGGTGGTGGTGTTGCAGGGATGCAATGTGCTTTAGTTCTTGGTTCTGGTTTAAGCAAACCGTATGCTCTTGAAAAAAAAGTCGGAATTATCTTACATCAAAGAAACTCGCATTTACAAAATGCTTTGTTTAATAATGTTCTTGGTGTAAAGCCAAAAACACTTGGCAATGATATTCTTAGTGACGGAAAAGAACAATTAAAAACGTTATATCCACAAGTTTCTCAAATAGAAGATGAAAAAGTATGTGTCGTTGAAAAATCTAAAAATGGCTTTATTATTACAACAAACAAACGTTGTTATACTTCATCAATTGTAATACTCGCCTTAAACTATTCCAAACCATTTCTTATTGAAGGTTTGGATACCTATATTATTCCACATCAAAATGCGAATCCTAAGAAAGATAGAATCCAATTAAAAAATAAAAATTTTCTTATTGAAGAAGGGTTATATGTTTGCGGGACAATTGCAGGTCTAAGAAGTCAGTTTGCAATTGCTGCCGGAAGTGGAGCATCTGTAGGTACAGATATTTTAACACTTTGGAATGATGGAATTCCAACAAAAATTCATGATAAAGCATAAAAAAAGCTTAGTTATTCACTAAGCTTTTTTTTATTTATTTTCGATGTACTATTACTCTACTGTTACTGATTTCGCTAAGTTTCTTGGTTGATCTACGTTCTTATCTAGCATTACTGCTATGTGATAAGATAACAACTGAAACGGAACTGTAGTTAACAACGGAGTAAACGCCTCTTCTGTTTCTGGAATTTCAATTACATGATCTGCAATTTCTTTTACGATAACATCTCCCTCTGTAACAACAGCTATAATTTTACCTGATCTAGATTTAATTTCCTGAATATTACTAACCACTTTATCATAATGCCCTTTGTTTGTTGCAATAACAAAAATTGGCATATTCTCATCAATCAAAGCAATTGGGCCATGTTTCATCTCAGCAGCAGGATACCCTTCTGCATGAATATAAGAAATCTCTTTTAGCTTTAAAGCTCCCTCTAAAGCTACAGGAAAGTTAAATCCTCTTCCCAAATACAAACAATTAGTAGCGTCCTTATAAACAGAAGCTATATATTTTATTTGTTCATCAATTTTCAATAACTCTTCTACTTTATTCGGAATTAACTGTAAAGTTTGCAAATATGAATGAAAAGCAGATTTCGAAATAGTTCCTTTTTCTTTCCCTAATTTTAATGCAATTAAAGACAATAAGGTTATTTGAGTAGTAAATGCTTTTGTTGATGCAACACCTATTTCTGGTCCAGCATGCGTATATGCCCCTGCATGAGTTTCTCTAGCAATAGAAGAACCTACTACATTACAAATTCCAAAAACAAATGCTCCTTTAGATTTTGCTAACTTAACAGCAGCTAATGTATCTGCTGTTTCACCAGATTGAGAAATAGCAATAACAATATCTTTTTCTGTAATAATTGGGTTTCTATACCTAAACTCAGAAGCGTATTCTACTTCTACAGGAATTCTAGCTAGATCTTCAAACAAATACTCTGCAACTAAACCAGCATGCCAAGAAGTTCCACAGGCAACAATTATAATTCTGTCTGCATTTAAAAACTTCTCTATATTATCATCTACACCAGCCATTCTAATAATCCCTTCATTTGGGATCATTCTACCCCTATAGGTATCTATAATAGCCTTAGGTTGTTCATGAATTTCCTTCAACATAAAGTGATCATAACCACCTTTTTCTATTTGTTCTAAACTTAATTGTAATTCTTGAATTTTTGTATCTACTAAAGAATCATCGTGTATTTTACGGACTTTAATTCCTTTATTTAACTTGATGATAGCCATTTCTTCATCTTCTAAATAAATAGCGTCTTTCGTATACTCTATAAAAGGAGATGCATCTGATGCAACAAAAAATTCTGCATTGTCTTTTCCAATACCAATTGCAATTGGACTTCCAAGCTTAGCAACAATTATTTCATTGGGTTTCGACTTGTCAAAAACAGCAATCGCATAAGCCCCAACAACCTGAGTTAAAGCCAACTGAACAGCTTTACCCAACTTACAACCTTCTTGCTTTTTTACTTCTTCTATTAAATTTATTAAGACTTCTGTATCTGTATCACTTTTAAAAGAATATCCTCTGCTAATTAATTCTTTTTTTAATGTCGCATAATTTTCTATAATTCCATTATGAACAATCACTAAATCTCCAGACATAGAGTTATGAGGATGAGAATTAACATCGTTAGGAACTCCGTGAGTTGCCCATCTTGTATGTCCAATTCCTATATTTCCTTTCTTAGCTTGTTCATTAAGGTCAGTGATTTTTTCAAGTTCAGAAACCTTTCCTTTGGTTTTTGAGACACAAATCGTTTCTCCATCAAACATCATTATTCCTGCACTATCGTACCCTCTATATTCTAATCTTTGAAGACCTTTTACAACGATTGGGTAAGCGTCTCTATATCCTATATAACCGGTTATTCCACACATAGCTAATTTTTTTATTTTTATTTTTTCTTAGAATACGTTATTTTCAATTGCGCTCTACGTGTACCGTTAGAAGGTAAATGGTTTAATATGGTTACCGCTTTAGGATTCCAGTTATAGCCTCTTATTAAAGTATCATTAAGGCTTAACACTACATCTGTTGCGTTAAAAACTTTTAACCCTAATGTTGGATTATATTCTGATTCTCCACTTATTAAATCTGAAAGATAATCAGTAATTCTAAACGAATAATAATCAGGTTTTTCATCTGTTTTTACCAAATTCCCTCCAAAAACTGCAGGCCCCTCAGACAAATGATCTTTTATTTGAGAAGCAGGAATTCCGTCTTTATATAAAAACAGTCTGTATGGTGTTGAAATGGTGTCGTAACCAACAATATTTTGATTTACATAAAAATTCAAAGAAGCATCATTAATTAACCATTCTTTTGTTTTCAAGTCTGCTAATTGACTAGCGGCTAAGATCTCAACCTGAGCCATATTACCTGCTGTACCTTGAAGAACTATGTTTTTATCTGTTGGATATACTTTTTCATCCATTTTATAGACACTTGTACTAAAATTAGACAAGGTAAAAGTATTGGCCATTCTAATCGTATCTACAATTGTTGTTCCTCCTTTTAAGACCGTTTTTGTATATCGGATTTCTATAGAAGGTTTTAATTCTAAATTAGTCGTACTTAAATTAAAGCTAATTAAAGACCCTTCATTTCCAGAAGCCTGAATATAAAGCCCTTTAATATACTGATTTATTGCCTCTTGAGATTCGAAATTTGAAGTTCCATATTGATCTATGAAAATCTCCTTGATTTTATCTTCATTTAAAGGAACTCTAGCAAATGGGTTATTACTTGCTAACTTAACCGTGTCTGTTTTATATATTTCACCGTTACTCAATCTTCTTTTATACAGTAAAACTGTATCGGCTGCGTTTGGTTTAAATTGATAATTTACTTCCGCATTTAATTCTCCAGGAAGAATTTGATATATGTCATTTGATCTGTAACTGTTCGACTTGGAAGGGTCAGCTGGATTTAATCGATTCATATAGGTATCCGTTCTATATACGTTAAGATTAAATGCTTTAGTAACATCTCCAATTATAGAGTCTAAAACATAGTCAGATGCAGTATCTGTCTTTAATGTAGCTTGATACGGAAGCTTTAAGAAAACAGTATCAACCGTTGTCACAACAGTTGTATCTGCTCCATATACTCTATCAGCAGTATTAACTTTATCATCTAAAGCTAGTTGAGAAACAATAGAAGCTTCAATTTTCTCATAATTAGGATTGTTATAAACCCCTAAAAGATATTGTCCTAAAGAACCATTTAATTTTAGACCATCTGCTCTTACATCTGTAATTTGTTTATTTGTAATTACAATCTCAATTATAGTATCTTTTGTTTTGAATTTAGTATTACTCACTACTGAACTTGCAATATCTTGAAAATCTTTTTCACAAGAAATTATGGCAGCAATAAACAATATGAACATGCCAATATATACACTTTTTTTAATCATTTTTCTTTAAAATAATGGTTATTCTGCTAACACATCGTTAGCATAAAAATTTAAATAAGCTTCGGTTAATGTTTCTTCAGTTTGGTAGTCTAAAACAGGCTTATTGTTTTGCTCAATAAAACTATTTAACTCATCAGAAATACTTTCGCTTCCCTTTATTATCGCATCAGAATTTTCAATTGCGCTTTTAAGGATATTGGTGTGAGTAGGTGTTTGTATTGTTTCTATTTTACTTGAATCAATTTTATCAAACTTTACTTTATCTGCCAATGTTGGGTTTAGTGTCCCTTCAAAATCATTATTATAAATTGATGTAACAATTTTGCTTTCAGCAAACAAAGGCTCTTCTTTATAATACTCTTTTAAATATAGTGGCAACAAAGATGCCATCCAACCATGAATATGGATAATGTCTGGCGCCCAGTTTAATTTCTTAACAGTTTCTATAACTCCTTTCGCAAAAAAGATAGCTCTTTCATCATTATCATTAAATAATTTATCATCTTCATCTGTAAAAACTGCTTTACGTTTAAAGTATTCATCATTATCAATAAAATAAACCTGCATTCTTTCTTTAGGAATTGAAGCTACTTTAATAATCAATGGCATATCCATATCATTAATTATTAAATTCATTCCAGACAATCTAATTACTTCATGTAATTGGTGTCTTCTTTCATTAATTACACCAAATCTTGGCATAAAAATACGGGTTTGAACTCCTTTAGAATGCGCCTTTCTAGCAGCATTAAAAGCTGTAGATGCCATTTCTGTTTCTGGTAAATATGGTACTACTTCTGACGAAACGTATAATATTCTCTTATCTTTCATTGAATTAATTCCTTTTATAAGAAGTGCAAAAATACACTTTTTTATGCTAAATTCATGTTAAAATGGTAAGTTTGCACACATTTTACAAATAGGGTTTATGCAAATTTTTGAAAAAAAGAATGCTTTAATTAATTGTCTTTCTATACTTAAGCAAAAAAACAAGCAAATTGGTTTTGTTCCAACTATGGGAGCACTACATAATGGGCATCTTTCTTTAGTAGAAGAATCAAATAAAAACAATGACATTTCTGTTGTGACCATATTTGTAAACCCTACTCAATTTAACAAGGAAGAAGACTTAAAAAAGTATCCAAAAACACTTGAAAACGACTTAAAACTATTAAAGTCTGTTCAATGTGATATTGTTTTTATCCCTACAGTAGAAGAAATATATTCAACCAAAGTTGTTTCCAAAACATATTCATTTGATGGAATTGAACATCAAATGGAAGGGAGATTTAGAGATGGCCATTTTGACGGAGTTGCAACAATTGTTCAAGCTTTTCTCGAAATTGTAAAACCAAACAGGGCCTATTTTGGAGAAAAGGATTATCAGCAATTACAAGTTGTAAAAAAATTAGCTGAAAAAGAAAATTTATCTGTAAAGGTAATAGGATGCCCTATATTTAGAGAGAATGATGGCCTAGCTATGAGCTCTAGAAATACTAGATTGTCTGAGAATCAAAGAAATGCTTCTCCTCTGATTTATCAAACTCTAAAAAACGCTTCTAATTTAATTAATACTACCAAAATAGCTAACATTTATGCTTTTGTTAAAGACGAATTCGACAACAATGAATTGTTAGAGTTAGAGTATTTTACCATAGCAGAACAAGAAAGTCTACAAGAAGTAAGCACATTACAGATTGGCAAAAAGTACAGAGCATTTATTGCCGTTAATGCAGGCAATGTTAGATTGATAGATAACATTTTTTTACCCATAAATAAATAGCTTTCCTTTTTATATTTTTTAACTTATAAATACATTTAAAAGTTTTATTTTCGCCACATGTTAGTACAAGTAGTAAAAT
>CAJXVT010000063.1 GCA_913062575.1 uncultured Flavobacteriaceae bacterium
CAACTACATCAAAAATAACGCTATATTTAAGCTTTAAAAATAATATGAAAGATTACGTTGCAATAGTTTTGTTTCGCTGTCCAAGTACCGTCAATTCCTTAGAATAGAGCTCGGGATAACAAAGGGCGAAAAACTATTCAAACAGCAACAAATCATACACAAACACGTTAGCCACAAGCAAAAAAAAACACGTAAATGAACGAAATCAGAAAATTTATTGACAATATTTCTCCAATGAACAATTCTGATTGGCAATTTTTCTCTTCAAAGTTACAAGAAGTAAAACTAGAGAAAAACACTACTTTATTAAAAATAGGAAAAGTTGAAAATTATTTATCTTTTGTTTCCAAAGGAATAATCCGACTTTATATTCCAAGAGTTAAATCTGATTTAACTTTTGGTTTTTTATTCGAAAATGAATTTGTTACAGGTTATGATTCTCTTTTAACACAAAAGCCTTCCGAATACCAAATTGAAACGTTGACAGAATGCATTTTATGGCAAATTTCGAAAAAAGACTTAGAAGAAGTCTATGAAAAAACAAACAACGGAAATATTATTGGACGAAAGATGGCTGAAAATATGTTTTTAATAAAATCAAAGAGAGAGATTTCCTTGTTAAGTAAAACTGCAGAAGAAAGATATTTGAACTTATTCTCTGAACGCCCAAAAATATTACAACAAATTCCATTAAAATATATTGCATCATATATTGGAGTTACTCCGCAAGCATTAAGCAGAATAAGAAAACGTATTACTTAACTTGGGTTCACTGTTATTATTTATTCTTTCCTGACTTTTGTATTTCAATAAATTAGAAAAAAATGAAACCACTAATTGTACTTTTATTAAGTTTTACAATCTCGCTTTTTATTCTTAAAATTATCAAAAAAGAATATAATTTTGCCCTATCAGCAAGAATTGCAATGTCAATAATGCTTGTGTTTACAGCTGTTGGACATTTTGCCTTTACGAAAGGTATGTCAATGATGATACCGAAATTCATTCCTTTTAAAGAAAATTTTGTTTACATAACTGGAATCTTTGAAGTATTATTAGCAATAGGTTTATTAATTACAAAATTTAAAACCATATCTGGATACGCACTTATAATTTTTCTTCTGTTAATGTTACCTGCTAATATATATGCTTCTATTAATAATGTAAATCTTCAAAAAGAAACACTAGATGGTAATGGTATAATGTATTTATGGTTTAGAATACCTTTGCAAATATTATTTATTATTTGGACTTATATTAGTACAATACGAATACAGTTGTAAAAGAAGAAATCCAATGGCTAACAACGTGTATAATTAATTGCTATTGAACAACTACATCAAAAATAACGCTATATTTAAGCTTTAAAAATAATATGAAAGATTACGTTGCAATAGTTTTGTTTCGCCACCCAAGTGCCGCCAATCTCTTTGAATAGAGCTCGGTACAGCAAAGGACATAAAACTATTCAAATAGTAACAAATCATTTACAAATACGTTACCATATATAGCTCGAAAAACTGACGAATGATAAAAATTGTTATTTACGAGAGTGTTCATCAAAATGGAATAGATAAAATGATGAACGAAATAGCAATGGAATTTGATTCGAAAATATTTCCAAAACCGACAAAGGAAACTCCAATTGTTCCTAACAAATATTGGGTTGCTTTAGACAATGGAAAAGTTATTGGGACTGTCGGAATTCTTGTTGCTGAAAATAATTTTGGAGTTTTGAAAAAAATGATATTAAAAAAGGAGTTTCGTGGAAAAGAATTTGGAGTATCAAAAAAATTACTGGAAACCGTTATTAAATGGTGTGAAAAAAATAGCATATCAAAACTTTATCTTGGTACAATGAACCAATTTAAAGCTGCACAGGCTTTCTATGAGAAAAATGGGTTTAAACAAATTTCGAGAAATGAATTACCTAATAATTTCCTGAATAACCCCTTAGATAAAGTGTTTTTTTTGTACAAGACTTAAATAATCCAAAATAAAAATACTCCTTAATATTTAATGCATGACACAACATATAGTAACACCTTGTATAATTAATTGCTAGTCCTACTCTTACAAAAATCCTCGAGGATTTTCTATTCAGTTTGTAATTACAAAATTAGGTGCTTAATCAATATAAAAATTGATGTACAAACAAGTTGTGAGTTATTGACGTAAAGACGACTTTAACTTGACGCAACAACTAAATATGTTTCTGATATACATTTGCTGAAACATAAAATAACATTTAAAATGGAAACAAAAAATTTAGCAAAAAACTTAAAGAAGTTAAGAGCAATTAGAGGAATGTCTCAAGAATATTTGGCAGATGAATCACGCGTAAGTTTGAGAACCATTCAAAGAATCGAGAACAATGAATCGAAACCAACAGGTGAAACCATTAAAAGAATAGGAGTTGCATTAGATGTAAAACTGACTGAATTAATTGGTTCAAATTTAGTTACCAAAACAAACGGCTTAAAAGCAACTATCGTTTTTCTAAAAAAACAATGCTCAGAAACCACTGAAAAATCAGAAATTAAAACGTTTGAAAAGTTTATATCCCTTTTACAAAAACTAAAAGAAAAGGAGTTAAGTGCTGTACAGATAGAAGGTGTCGAGAGCTATATTAAATATTTAGAGCTAGAAAAAATACCATCATTTAGCAATGAAATGTACAAGCAGAAATTAGCTAAATTTAAAAAACACTTAAAAAACAAGCTGTATTTTGTGCCTAATAATTATTACACATTTAGAACAGTAAGCTTTGCTTTCTCTTTTGCTATAGCATTTTCTGTGCAGAATAAAATAGATCTAAACATAAAAATAGGAGTAATTTCAGCTGCACTATTAATAATCGGAATAGGAATGCTTATAGATTTAAGAATCAAAAGACAAAATCGCTCATTTCCTTTCTAATAAATCTGGTTAAAGCACTTTGTAAAAAAAAATTAAAATTAATATTAGAATCATTCTTATTTTTTTAAAAATATGAGTACTTATTTTCTACAGCGTCACAAAGTGTAATTATAAAACTTCATAAAGCGTAGTTACAATAAGCTCTTTAAAATCATTTAAATGAACAGATAATAACTGTTTTTCTTTTTTCACCTTAAAATTAAATGGTGATGCTAATAGGTTTAAACCACTTTGTTTTTTTAGTCTAATTCCTTGTCCAGAAATTATATCCTTATTAGGTGTAAAATCTCCACTAGGAAGATGTTCTGTCAAAATAACATATTTAAAATTAGATAACTTCTTCACTATACGTTCTACTTCAGCATTCGATAAATGCTGAAGCACCTGTCTTAATAAAGCACAATCTCCTAAAGGCAACTTATCTTCTGCAATGTTCATACAGTGAAATTCTAAGTTTTCTTCTTTAAACCTTTCCTTATTATGCTCAATAAGGCCTGTTACTACATCTACCGCAACATACTTCTTAGTGAACTTTACTACATCTTTCCCTACATTAAAATCACCACAGCCTAAATCACATACCACAAGCGGACTTTTAAATG
The DNA here is from genome assembly GCA_913062575.1 of uncultured Flavobacteriaceae bacterium. GTDB lineage: Bacteria > Bacteroidota > Bacteroidia > Flavobacteriales > Flavobacteriaceae > Polaribacter. The sequence continues at coordinate 3,522 of CAJXVT010000063.1, forward strand.
AGGTTAAAAATGAAGTTAAAACATTTATATATGGATTTACTATCTCAGGATGATGCGATCCTGCACCTGAATAAAAATCAGATGTATTAGTGCCCCAAAGATTCTTTTCATAAACCTGCTCCATAGCATCTTTTGTTGGCCAAGGTTTCTTTACTCTTTTAGTTATATTTTTTTTATTTTTCATACATTCTCTATTGACCTATTCAAACTATAAAAGCATATTTATATGTGTTCAAATGTACTATTAAATCCAACATATGTTATTATACTTTTACCACATCGTTTATAATTAATTACGAGTACTAACAACTTGTTTTAAAAATTCTCTTAAAATTTTCTTAGTTTTTAACATACTGTCTTAAAGTATGTTAAAAGCTGTTAAGGTTATATTAAAAGTCCAAAAGAAGTGAAACATTTTCTGTTCTCACTCGGTCTCTATAGTGTAACATTTAACTTAAATCACTTTTATTATGAAAAACTTAAAAACAATTATTGCTGTAATGGCATTCGGACTTTTAACTGTTTTACCAACAGCTGCAAACACAAACCCTACAAATCCAACTTCTAAAGAAGCGAAGATTATCTTAAGATCAGAAATTGTAACCTTATTAGGAAATCATGCCTACGATTTAAAGGACACAACATTAGAGGCGCAAGTTTCTGTAATGTTAAACAATCAAAATGAACTAGTGGTAGTTGCCATTGATTCTGAAAGCAAAACTATTTCTAATTATGTTAAATCTAAATTAAACTACAAAAAGGTTGACGTAAAAGGAATCCAAAAAGGAACAGTATATAGAGTATCTTTAAAAATGATACAATCTAGTTAGTTGGTTGAAAACTGATTCCGAAAAGAAAAGCTCCAGAATTATTCTGGAGCTTTTTAGTTTAGTAATCTATCTAATATTTCTTTTGTAGTTGTCGAGTTCCAATTTGCTGGCCCTCTTTTCTCAACTACAATTTTTTTGTTTTTATCTAAAATAAATGTTGCTGGTATAGAACTACTTTCTAATTCTTTTGGAGCTTTTGTTAGTTGATTATACGTAGGGAAATCATATCCTTTCTTAGTATAAAATCCAGAAACTGTTTGCCAATTTTCATCTGTTACAAATACAAAAGTGACTTTGTCTTTATAGGCTACATATAATTTTTGCATACTTGGCATTTCTGCCACACAGGGAGCACACCAAGTTGCCCAAAAACTAACAAATACTACTTTATTCTCTAGTTGTTTTAAATTTACACTCGTTGCATTCAATCCTTTTAACTGCCAGTTAGTATTTTTAATCTGTTTCTGCTTTTCTGTAGTTACTTCTGATGGTGAAAAAGAAATCAATCTTATAAAATATACTTTCGTTGGCGGATAGACCATCAATCCAATAATAAGTACGAAACCAATATTTGTAATATGTTTTTTTGAAATTTTCATCGTCTATAAATATATCTCATTACTGTCTACAAAAATTGATATTCTTACAAAAAAAAGACTCCAAAATCGAAGTCTTTTTTAGTATTTAAAGCGATTTAAAATTAAGTTACATTTTCTTTTTTAATTAAGTTTAGCGCAGAGCCTTCATTATACCAAGCAATTTGCCCTAGGTTGTATGTATGATTTGCAATTACGGTATCTTTAGATCCATCTGCATGCACAACTTCTAAGGTTAATGGTTTACCTGGAGTAAACTCTTTTAAATCTACAAAGTTGAATGTATCATCTTCTTGAATTAAATCGTAATCTGCTTCGTTTGCAAATGTCAATCCTAACATTCCTTGTTTTTTCAAGTTTGTTTCATGGATACGAGCAAATGACTTTACCAATACAGCAGCAACACCTAAATGACGTGGCTCCATTGCTGCGTGTTCTCTAGAAGAACCTTCTCCATAGTTATGATCACCAACAACAATTGTTTTAATTCTTGCAGCCTTATATGCTCTAGCAGTTTTTGGCACTGAATCAAATTCGCCATCAATCTGACTTTTCACAAAATTTGTTTTCATATTGTAAGCGTTTACAGCTCCAATTAAACAGTTGTTAGAAATATTATCCAAATGTCCGCGGAAACGTAACCAAGGTCCAGCCATAGAAATATGATCTGTTGTACATTTTCCATGTGCTTTGATTAATAATTTAATACCGTTCAATTCGTTTCCTAAAGGCGTAAACGGTGTCAATAACTCCAATCGTTCAGAATCATCTGCAACTACCACATTTACATGGCTTCCGTCTTCTTCTGGAGCGATAAAACCATCGTCCTTTACCTCAAACCCTTTGGGTGGTAATTCCCATCCAGTTGGCTCTTCAAGCATTACTTCTTCTCCATTTTCATTGATTAATGTATCTTTCATCGGATTAAAATCTAAACGACCAGCAATGGTTATTGCAGCAACCATTTCTGGTGATGCAACAAAGGCGTGTGTATTTGGATTTCCATCTGCACGTTTTGCGAAATTTCTGTTGAACGAGTGAATAATACTATTTTTAGGTGCATTTTTTGGATCGTCATAACGTGCCCATTGACCGATACAAGGTCCACAAGCATTTGTAAAAATGGTGGCATCTAAATTTTCAAACACTTCTAGAATCCCGTCTCTATCCGCAGTATACCTTACTTTTTCAGAACCAGGATTAATTCCTAAGTTTGCTTTTGTTTTTAATCCTTTGTCAATAGCTTGTTGCGCAATAGAAGCTGCTCTTGATAAATCTTCATAAGAGGAATTTGTACAAGAACCAATCAATCCCCATTCTACTTGTATTGGCCAATCGTTTTTTGTTGCTGCTTCTGCCATGTCTTTCCCTACTTTTGTAGATAAATCTGGTGTAAAAGGTCCATTTAATAAAGGGCTTAATTCTGATAAATTAATTTCAATAACTTGATCAAAATAGTTCTCTGGATTCGCATATACTTCTGCATCACCTGTTAAATAATCTTTTACTTTATTGGCTGCATCTGCAACATCATCTCTTTCTGTAGCACGTAAATAACGCTCCATGGAGGCATCATATCCAAAAGTAGAAGTAGTTGCTCCTATCTCAGCTCCCATGTTACAAATAGTCCCTTTCCCAGTACAAGACATTGCCATTGCTCCTTCTCCAAAGTATTCAACAATAGCTCCTGTTCCTCCTTTTGCAGAAACAATACCAGCTACTTTTAAGATCACATCTTTAGGTGCTGTCCAACCAGATAATTTTCCAGTTAACTTTACACCTATTAATTTTGGAAATTTCAATTCCCAAGCCATTCCTGCCATTACATCAACTGCATCAGCTCCTCCAACACCAATTGCAACCATTCCTAAACCTCCTGCATTTACAGTATGTGAATCGGTTCCAATCATCATTCCTCCTGGAAATGCATAATTTTCTAAGACTACTTGGTGAATAATTCCTGCTCCTGGTTTCCAAAACCCTAAACCGTATTTATTAGATACTGATTCCAAGAAATTAAAAACTTCGTTACTTGTATTTAAAGCCGATTGTAAATCTGAACTTGCACCATTTTTAGCTTGAATTAAATGATCACAGTGCGTTGTTGTTGGCACAGCAACCTTTGTTTTACCTGCTTGCATAAATTGCAATAATGCCATTTGAGCAGTGGCGTCTTGCAATGCAATTCTATCTGGTGCAAAATCTACATAATCTTGACCTCTTACAAATGCTTTGGTTGGGTTTCCATCCCAAAGATGTGCATATAAAATCTTTTCAGCAAGTGTTAATGGTTTACCAGTAATGTTGCGGGCAGCATCTACTCTCTCAACTACCTTTTTATAAACCTCTTTAATCATTTCAATATCAAAAGCCATGGAATTATTTTGTTTTTGTTATGTACCCCAATTTAACAAAAAAAAATGATAGCTCAATTTATCATGAATCTCAAAATATTTGCAAAAAAAATCCCAAGCTTAAGACTTGGGATTTAATATTATATGAAATAATTTTAATTACATCACTAATTGTTTTTGAGATGGCTTAAACTTCGTTAACACAATCCCATCAACAGCAGCTTCATATTCTTCCATCGTAGGAGTTCTTCCTAATACTGTAGATAATACTACTACAGGTGTAGATGATAATAAAGACTCTCCTTTTTTCTCACCAGAATCTTTAACAACTCTTCCTTGAAATAAACGTGTTGAAGTAGCCATAACAGTATCACCCGCCTCAGCTTTTTCTTGATTCCCCATACATAGGTTACATCCTGGACGCTCTAAGTATAGCATGTTTTCATATTTTGTACGCGCTAATCCTTTTGGTGCATTATCATCAAACACAAAACCAGAGTATTTTTCTAACACCTCCCAATCACCTTCAGCTTTTAATTCATCAACAATATTATAGGTTGGAGGTGCCACAACTAAAGGTGCTTTAAATTCAACCTTACCTTGTTGTTTCTCAATGTTCTTCAACATTTGAGCTAATATTTGCATATCCCCTTTGTGAACCATACAAGATCCTATAAAACCTAAGTCTACTTTTTTAGTACCACCATAATAAGATAATGGTCTAATATTGTCGTGCGTATATCGTTTAGAAACATCATCATTATTAACATCTGGATCAGCAATCATTGGTTCAGAAATTTTATCTAAATCAATCACAACCTCTGCATGATATTTAGCATTAGCATCGGGTCTTAAAGCAGACTTTTCTCCAGATCTAATCTCTTCGATTCTAGTATTTGCTTTATCCAATAAACCTTTTAGCACTTGCTTCTCATTATCCATTCCTTTATCAATCATGATTTGGATACGAGATTTAGCAATATCTAATGATTCGATTAAAGTGTTATCTTCTGAAATACAAATAGAAGCTTTCGCTTTCATCTCTGCAGTCCAATCTGTAAATGTAAAAGACTGATCAGATGTTAAGGTACCAATGTGAACCTCAATAATTCTTCCTTGAAATACGTTTTCTCCACCAAACTGCTTTAGCATTTGTTGTTGTGTAGCATGCACCACATCACGGAAATCCATATAAGATTTCATATCTCCTTTAAAAGTAACTTTTACAGACTGTGGAATTGGCATAGAAGCCTCACCTGTAGCTAAAGCTAAAGCGACTGTTCCTGAATCTGCTCCAAAAGCAACTCCTTTAGACATACGTGTGTGTGAATCACCACCAATTGTGATCGCCCAATCATCTATAACTAAATCGTTTAATACTTTATGGATCACATCAGTCATTGCATGGTATTTCCCTTTAGGATCACGCGCCGTAATTAAACCAAAGTCATTCATAAACTGCATTAACCTTGGAATGTTAGCCTTAGACTTATCATCCCAAACAGAAGCCGTATGACATCCTGATTGGTACGCTCCATCAACAATTGGAGAAATAACTGTAGCTGCCATCATCTCTAACTCTTGAGAAGTCATTAAACCTGTAGTATCTTGAGAACCTACAATATTTACTTCAACACGAACATCAGAACCTGCATGTAA
>CAJXVT010000064.1 GCA_913062575.1 uncultured Flavobacteriaceae bacterium
TTCCTTTTTATATTTTTTAACTTATAAATACATTTAAAAGTTTTATTTTCGCCACATGTTAGTACAAGTAGTAAAATCTAAAATCCACAGAGTTAAAGTAACTGGTGCCGATTTAAATTATATAGGAAGCATTACCATTGACTTAGATTTAATGGAAGCAGCAAACCTAATTGAAGGAGAAAAGGTGCAAATTGTTAACAATAACAATGGCGAAAGATTAGACACCTATGCAATTCCTGGCAAAAGAGGAAGTGGAGAAATTACCCTAAACGGAGCAGCGGCAAGAAGAGTTGCCGTTGGAGATGTATTAATTCTTATTACTTATGCTTTTATGGATTTTGAAGAAGCAAAAGAGTTTAAACCCTCTTTGGTTTTCCCTAACGAAGCAACAAATACACTTACCTAAGTTTTGAATAATACACTAAAGAAATCATTAAAAATTATTTTGCCGCTAGCTTTTGGGGGCTTTTTAGTATGGTATTCTTTGTCTAGTATTTCAATTTCCACTTTGGTTTCTTATTTTCAGAATGCTAATTATTGGTGGATTGCACTAGGATTGTTTTTTGGAGTTCTGAGCCATTTATCTAGAGCATATCGTTGGAAGTTTATGCTAGAACCCATAGGCTACAAACCTAAATTCACGAATAGCGTATTAGCTGTTTTGGTTGGTTATTTAGTAAACCTTGCCATCCCAAGAGCTGGGGAAGTTTCTAGAGCTGCAGTGTTAGCTAATTATGAAGATGTTCCTTTTGAAAAAGGCTTCGGAACTATTGTAGCAGAAAGAATTGCAGATTTAATAATGATGCTCTGTATTATTATGATCACTCTTTTTGTACAGTTTGATTTCATTTATGAGTTGCTTACCAAAAATTTTGACCCAACTAAAATCATTATTATAGTAGTTGGACTTATTGTTGGGTTTTACACATTTACCCAATACATAAAAAAAGCTAAGAAAGGATTCGCTTTAAAAATAAAAACCTTTGTTTCTGGTTTAGGCGAAGGCGTTACCAGTATTTTTAAAATGAAAAATAAATGGGCTTTTATTTTCCATACTGTATTTATTTGGTCAATGTATGTTGCCATGTTTTGGGCAACAATTCCTGCAATTGAAGGACTACAAGTTCCTTTTGGTGGCATTTTAATTGGATTTATTGCTGGCGGATTTAGTATTGCTGCAACAAACGGAGGCGTTGGGTTGTACCCAATCGCTGTAGCTAGTGCTTTGGCTTTATTCGGGGTCGATAATGAGCCTGCAACAGCTTTTGGTTGGATTATGTGGACAGCACAAACCGCAATGATCATCATTTTTGGAGGCTTATCATTTTTAATGCTTCCTATCTATAATAAAAACAAGTAATTTTCTTTTCTTTGTAAGAATAACTTCTTACAATACTTAAATGGCTAAAGTCAAAACCTCTTTTTTTTGTCAAAATTGTGGCGCTCAAACTCCAAAATGGACAGGACAATGTTCTACCTGCAACGAATGGAATACCATCGTTGAAGAAGTAATTCAAAAAGAAGAAAAAAGAACATGGAAACAATCTTCTGTTCTAAAACAAAAAGCAAAACCTTTAAGAATTGAAGAAATTCAGCTAAACCCTGAAGAAAGGATTCGCACAAATAACTCAGAACTAGATACCGTTTTAGGAGGCGGTTTGGTAAAAGGATCCGTTACTTTATTAGGTGGTGAACCTGGAATTGGAAAATCTACTTTAGTATTACAAATTGCCTTGGCAATTCCACAAAAAGTACTGTATGTTTCTGGAGAAGAAAGTCAATCTCAAATAAAAATGAGAGCAGAAAGAATTAACTCTACAAACTCTAACTGCCTGGTCTTAACAGAAACAAATACGCAGCAAATTTTTAAAAACATAGAAGGAGTTCAACCAGAATTTCTAATTATTGATTCTATCCAAACCTTACACACAGAATCTATAGACGCAAGTCCGGGTAGCATTTCTCAAATTAGAGAAACTACAGCTGAATTGATAAAATTTGCCAAAGAAACTGCAACTCCTGTGTTGTTAATAGGGCATATTAATAAAGAAGGGCAAATAGCTGGTCCAAAAATTTTAGAGCATATGGTAGATGTCGTTTTACAATTTGAAGGCGATAGAAACCATACCTACAGAATATTAAGAGCACAAAAAAACAGATTTGGCTCAACCTCTGAGTTAGGAATTTACGAGATGCTATCTGATGGATTAAGAGAAATATCAAATCCGTCAGAAATTTTAATTTCTAAAAAAGACGATGACTTAAGTGGTACCGCAATTGCTTCTACATTAGAAGGTATTAGGCCATTAATGATTGAGGTTCAAGCATTGGTTAGCACAGCCGTTTATGGAACACCACAGCGCTCTACAACAGGTTATAATTTAAAAAGACTCCATATGATTTTAGCCGTTTTAGAAAAACGTGCTGGATTTAAATTAGGAGCTAAAGATGTGTTTTTAAATATTACAGGAGGAATCCATGTTGAAGACCCCGCAATAGATCTGGCTGTTGTAGCGGCAATTTTATCATCTAATGAAGATATTGCAATTTCCCCACATGTGTGTTTTGCTGCAGAAGTTGGCTTGGCGGGTGAAATTAGACCTGTTTCTAAAATTGATCAACGGATTTCTGAAGCAGAAAAATTAGGCTACAAGAAATTTGTTGCTTCCAAATACAATAAAATAACTTCTAAAAATCATAGCATTCAACTAATTCTTGTTGGAAAAGTAGAAGAAGCTTTTGCTACTTTATTTGCATAAAAAAACCGAGCAAATTTGCTCGGTTTATATTTTACAACTATTTCTGAAACATGTCCAGAGTAGATTATTTTTTGTTTACTCCTTTAATATATTTTTCTAAAGCCATTGTCATTGAAGGTGTCTCTGGTGCTGGTGCTGTTATATTACACTTCAAGCCTGCATCAGTAACCGCTTTAATTGTTGAGTTTCCAAATGCAGCAATACGAGTATCATTTTGCTTAAACTCAGGAAAGTTTTTAAATAAAGAGTCTATTCCAGACGGACTAAAGAAAACCAAAACATCATAACTTACATCTTCTAAATCAGATAAATCGCTTACAACTGTTTTATACAAAATAGCTTGTTTCCAGTCTACACCTAAATTATCTAGTTCTGCAGGAATTAACGCCTTTAATTTATCTGAAGAAGGTAATAAAAACTTCTCGTCTTTGTGTTTTTTTATTAGTTTAGATAATTCCGGAAAAGTTCTCTTTCCTACATAAATCTTGCGCTTTCTATACACAACATATTTTTGTAGATAATAAGCAACTGCTTCAGACTGACAGAAATATTTCATCGAATCTGGCACTTTAAAGCGCATTTCTTCTGCGATTCTAAAGAAGTTATCTACTGCATTTCTGCTTGTTAAAATAATTGCGGTAAAATTGTTTAAATCAATTTTTTGTCCTCTGACATCTTTCACAGCAACACCTTCAACATGAATAAAAGATCTAAAATCGATCTTTACTTTTTGTTTTTCTGATAAATCAAAGTAAGGTGAAGTTTCAGTTTTTGGGGCTGGCTGAGAGACCAGTATTGTTTTCACTTTCATAAATCTCCTTTTTTTTTAAACAGTTATTTTATAAATAATTAATAACGGCGCTATTTCAAGTGCGCAAAGGTACAAAATAAAATAAAACAACTTGCTAATAATCAAGTTTTTGTTGTTTGCAAAGGTCAAAACGACACCTAAAACAAACAATATTCCAAATATCCCTAACAGCCAATATATGCTTAAAAAACTATACATAACTGCAATCAAAAAGGGGAAAAAAATAAGTGCTGCGCTATAAAAATATCCGATTTTAGCTGCAACAAAATAGGTCAGTTGGTTTTGCACTTCAAGTACATTACAAAATACCATATCTAAAACCATAAATAATGTAATATATACAAATCCTATACTTAAAACTTTAACAAACAGGTTAAAATCAACCGTTAATTCTGGTAAGAACAAAGGAGTTAAATACGTGAGAAAAATGGCATAAACCAAAATAGAAAACACATATAAAACTAAATTAAAACCGGTAAAAAAAGATGTTTTTTCTTTTACTTTATTTACAATAAATCCTTTTTGAAAATAAGCGCCTACGTACCCGTAAAGCTTTTGTTTATTTAATGATTTTAACACAACTAATAACACCAATGCAACTACAAATGTAATTGTCAACCAATTGTTAGAAATATCTATACGTTCTATAGCCTGCATTAAATGGTTTTATGAAAAATATAACACAAATTTAGTGATAAATTAGCGTATATTTGTTACTTCTATTTTATCATAACAAAAAATATGTCTGACGTTTTAGTAATCATCCCTACTTACAACGAAAAAGAAAATATCGAAGCAATTATCAGGGCTGTATTTAGTCAAGAAAAAGCGTTTGATATTTTAGTTGTTGATGATAATTCTCCAGATGGAACATCAGAAATTGTGTCTACACTTATTTCAGAATTTTCAACTTCTTTATTCTTAGAAAACCGCAGAGAAAAAAACGGAATTGGTACAGCATATATCCATGGGTTTAAATGGGCAATAGAAAAAAAATATGACTATATTATAGAAATGGATGCTGATTTTTCTCATGATCCAAAAGACTTAATTCGATTGTATAATGCGTGTGCAGATGAAAATGCAGATGTCTCAATTGGATCTAGATATTCTAAAGGGGTAAATGTAGTGAATTGGCCAATGAAGAGAGTTTTACTTTCTTATTTTGCTTCAAAATATGTTCGTATTGTTACTGGAATTCCGATTCACGATACAACTGCAGGTTTTGTTTGCTATAAAAGAAAAGTTTTAGAAACAATTAAGCTAGACAAGATCGAGTTTGTTGGTTATGCTTTTCAAATTGAAATGAAATATAAAGCTTGGAAACACAAATTCAATATCAAAGAAGTTTCTGTAATTTTTACTGACAGAACTTTAGGTGAATCAAAAATGAGTGGCTCAATTGTTTATGAAGCATTATTTGGAGTATTAAAATTAAGATTTAAAGGAATCGCAAGATAAAGATGAACACAATACTTATACAAAACGCTCAAATAGTAAATGAAAACGTTGTTTTCAAAGGAGATGTTTTAATTGAAAATAACATCATTAAACAAATTTCAGAGAAAATTAACTCGCCAGAAAATGCAACTATTATTGATGCAAACGGGTCTTTTTTAATTCCTGGTTTTATTGATGATCAAGTACATTTTAGAGAGCCTGGCTTAACTCAAAAAGCGAATATAGCAACAGAAAGTAAGGCTGCAATTGCAGGAGGAATTACTTCTTTTATTGAAATGCCAAATACAGTTCCTCAAGCTACAACTCAAGAATTGTTAGAAAACAAGTTTGAAATTGCTGCTCAATCTTCGTATGCCAATTATTCATTTATGTTCGGTGGAACAAATAATAATTTAGAAGAGCTTCTTAAAACCAACCCTAAAAATGTAGCCGGAATTAAATTGTTCTTAGGCTCATCTACTGGTGACATGTTAGTTGATAATGAAGAGGTATTGAGAAAAATATTTTCATCAACCAAGATGTTAATTTCAGTTCATTGTGAAGATGAAGCTACCATTAGAAAAAACACAGAACATTATAAAAGTATTTACGGGGATGATATTCCATTAAAATTCCACCCGATTATTAGAAGTGAGGAAGCGTGTTATTTATCGTCTTCTAAGGCAATTGAATTGGCTAAAAAAACAGGAGCTAGATTACATATTTTTCATTTATCAACAGAAAAAGAAACGCACTTATTTAGAAATGATATTCCGCTAGAAGAAAAGCAAATTACTGCAGAGGTTTGTGTGCATCACTTATGGTTTTCTGATGAAGATTACGAAACCAAAGGAACCTATATTAAGTGGAATCCGGCTGTAAAAACAGCTAATGATAGAGCAGGTTTATGGAAAGCGTTATTAGATGATAGAATTGATGTTATTGCTACCGATCATGCACCCCATACTCTTGAAGAGAAAGATAATGTTTATATGAAGGCACCAAGTGGTGGCCCGTTAGTTCAGCACGCTGTAAATGCTATTTTTGAAAAAATAAACGACGGAACAATTTCTATAGAAAAAGCAGTAGAAAAAATGTCTCATAACCCTGCTAAAATCTTTAAAATTGAAAAAAGAGGATTTATTAAAGAAGGGTATTATGCAGATTTAGTTTTGGTAGATACAAATCAATCTAATACAGTTACAAAAGAGAATATTTTATACAAATGTGGTTGGTCACCTTTTGAAGGAACTGAATTTTCATCAACCATAACACATACCTTTGTAAACGGGAATTTAATGTATGATAACGGCGTTTTTAACGAAGGAATAAAAGGAGAACGTTTATTATTTAATAGATAAAATGAAAAAACTCGGGATTTTATTAACTGTACTTGTGCTGGCTTCTTGCACAAACAATCCTATCATAGAAAAACCAAAGGATTTAATCCCTAAGGATACTATGGTGCTGTTGTTAACCGATTTATTTATCGCTAAAAGTGCTTTCGCTGAGAAAAACCTGAATAACAACCGAAAAATAAACTACATGCCTTTGGTGTATAACAAATACAAAATTGATAGCACTCGATTTATAAGCAGTAACTTATTTTATACTTCGAGGTTTGAAGAGTACGGTTTAATTTATGAAGAAATAAATGAAAAATTACTCGTTAGAAAAGCCTTGTTACAGAAAAAACTTAAAATGGTACTGGAAAAAGACAATAAGGACATCCCTCCTCCTCAAAATCAAGATTAATTGTCTTTTTGATAACTAACACAAACCTCATTGATCACCTGTTTTATAGGTGTAAATTCAAAATCAATTTTCTTAAAAATTTTCCCTGATGAATACTCTGTTTTACCATGTAGAGATCTTATGGACTCTTTCGTTATCAAACGCTTCTTTCTAGTAATAAAAGTTGCTATTGCGTCTATTCTTCTTAAAACTTTAGTAAGTGCTTTTGAAATTCGAATTGATGGTGGTTTTTTTCCAAACCCGTTCGCAATCAACGTAAAAATCTCTTTAAAAGAATTGTTTTCAGAAACTAAAATAAATTGCTCATTGACAACGGTACTTTGAGTCAAAGCAATCATTGCTTTTGCAACATCACTCACTCCAACAAAACCAGTAACTCCTTCAGAATAATACTTGAATCCTTTTGCTACTTTAGAAAATAATTGTCCCGTATTCAAATTCCAAAACCCAGCTCCTAAAATAACGCCTGGATTTACAATAACAACAGGAACCCCTTCTTGACTTGCGCGCCAAACTTCCATTTCGCCTCCATGTTTTGTAATCGAATATCCATTATTATCGCCTTCTTTTGACCATTCGTTTTCTTCTGTTACAACTTCATTATTGATAGCTCCTCCAATAGCGGCAATAGAACTTACGTAACAAAGTTTTTTAACATTATTACAAATGCATTGATTCACAATGTTTGCGGTTCCATCAATATTTATCTGACGCATTTTTCGGTACTCCTTTTCATCAAAAGAAACCAATGCGGCAACATGGTACACAACATCGACATCAATAAAAACTTCTTCAAGTGAAGGAACTTCAGTGATATCGGCGACTACCCAATCAATTTTAGAAAAAAGAACCTCGCTATTGTCTGTAAAATACGAGAATACTTTTTTCACAGAATCCAAACTTTTTTGAGTTCTGTATATTGCTTTTACACTTTCGTGTTCTAGTGTTAATTGATATAATAAATGAGAGCCGACTAATCCTGTTCCGCCAGTAACTAAAATCATAGATGCAATTGTAAAATCCTAGTTGCTAAAGTAGTTTTTTTTGCAGGATAAAAGTATCTTTGCTGTCTCATAAATTAAAAAATGATGACAAACTTTGTAGAAGAATTACGTTGGCGAGGATTATTACATGATATCATGCCAGATACCGAAAAGTATTTATTAGAAAATAAAACGGCAGGATATATTGGCTTTGATCCAACTGCAGATTCGCTACATATTGGAAGTTTAGTTCAGATTATTATTTTGATGCATTTTCAAAAATCGGGACATTCGTCTATCGCTTTAGTTGGTGGTGCAACCGGAATGGTTGGAGATCCTTCTGGGAAATCTGCCGAACGCAACTTGTTAGATGAAGAGACATTGGCAAAAAATATTGCAGGTGTAAAAGGGCAATTAGAACGTTTTTTAGATTTTAACGAATCTACTTCTGAAAACCCTGCTGAGTTGGTGAACAATTACGATTGGATGAAAGATATTTCTCTAATTGATTTTGTACGTGATACTGGAAAACACATCACTGTAAACTACATGATGGCTAAAGATTCTGTAAAAAAACGTATTTCTGGTGAAAACAC
>CAJXVT010000065.1 GCA_913062575.1 uncultured Flavobacteriaceae bacterium
GAAGTAAAAGAATTTTGTGATCCTAGAATTCAGATTATCAAAAAAACCATAGAAGAAGTTTTTGATATTGACATTCATAATCATTCACTTTATTTTTACGGAACAAAAAAGAAAACTAAACAAAACTAACACACAACAACACACAACTAATGGCAGTAGATTTATTACTCGGATTGCAATGGGGAGATGAAGGAAAAGGAAAGATCGTAGATGTTCTTACTTCAAATTACGACATCATTGCGAGATTTCAAGGTGGTCCAAATGCAGGACATACTTTAGAATTTGATGGAATTAAACATGTATTAAGAACAATTCCTTCAGGAATTTTTCATGAAAAATCTATCAATGTAATCGGAAACGGAGTTGTAATTGATCCGGTTGTTTTTGTACAAGAACTTGACGGATTGGATCAATTTGATTTAGATTATAAATCAAAATTAATCATCTCTAGAAAAGCACATGTTATTTTACCAACACATCGTTTATTAGACGCAGCTTCTGAAGCATCTAAAGGAAAAGCGAAAATTGGTTCTACATTAAAAGGAATTGGCCCAACATACATGGACAAAACTGGTAGAAACGGAATAAGAATTGGTGATTTAGAATTAGCAAACTGGAAAGATAAATATAGAACTCTTGCCAATAAGCATGAAGCAATGATTAGCTTTTATAAAGTTGATATTCAGTATGACTTACAAGAAATGGAAGCAGAATTCTTTGCTGCTGTTGAGCGTTTAAAAGAATTACAATTCATAGATAGTGAAGAATATTTAAACCAAGCTTTAAAAGCTGGGAAAACCATATTAGCAGAAGGAGCGCAAGGATCTTTGCTTGATATCGATTTTGGAACCTATCCATTTGTAACTTCATCTAATACAACAGCATCTGGTGCTTGTACTGGTTTAGGGATTGCTCCAAATAAAATTAAAGAAGTTTATGGAATTTTCAAAGCCTATACTACTCGTGTAGGATCTGGACCTTTTCCAACAGAATTATTTGACAACGTTGGATTAGAAATGGCTAAAGTTGGTCGTGAATTTGGTGCAGTTACTGGAAGACCAAGACGTTGTGGTTGGCTAGATTTAGTTGCGCTTAAGTATGCGTGTCAAGTAAATGGAGTTACGCAATTAATGATGATGAAAGGTGATGTACTTTCTGGGTTTGATAGCTTAGAAGTATGTACAGCTTACAAATATAAAGGAGAAACAATTACCCATTTACCTTATAATATTGAGCCAGAAAACATCAGCCCAATCTATACAAAATTTGCTTGTTGGAAAGAAGATTTAACTCAAATGTCTGATGAAAGTCAGTTTCCAAAAGAGTTGAATGAATACATCGCATTCTTAGAAAAAGAATTAGAAATTCCGATTAAAGTAGTTTCTGTTGGACCAGATAGAAAACAAACAATACACAGATAAAATTAATATCTATATCAAAAAAAAGCATCTTTTAAATCGTTAAAAGATGCTTTTTTAGTTCTATAACTGTCAACTTGTTTATCACAGCTCATACTCTAAATACTTAATTTCTATTACTTCTATTTGCTCTCCTATTCTTATCAGAAGGTTTTTGGTTGAATTTATACACAAAACTTAATGAAAAACGTTGAGCATTTCTACTTCTCTCTTGGTTAATCTTATAATTAGTTCCAACAATTTCTTGTATATCTGTTCTCGTATTTAAAATATTAGAGGCATTAAAAATGATGCTTCCTTTGTTCTTTAAAATATTGGTGCTAATTCCAAAATTTAAGTTGGTAATTGGCTCAGTTGTTATTTGCGCATTACTTCTTTCTCCTTGATAATAAAAACTTGTTTGCATTCTTGTGCTCTTAGAAACTTTAATGTTTGTAGTAAAGTTCACAAACCAAGTATTGTCAGAAAACCCTGCATCTTTACCATCAATAATTCCGTTTTGTTTATAAGAATACAAATTAAAATCACTGTTAAAGCGTAACCATTTTAATGGACTCAAGGATGCCGATAACTCTACTCCATATCGTTTTTCTTCATCTAAATTAATTGGAGATTGAATAAAGACACCGTTTCCATCTTTTTTTGTTTCAAACTGAATCACATCTTTCGAATTCAAATAATAAATTGACGGACTCAATCTTAATTTATTAATATTATATATAAAAGATACCTCAAAAGCATCAGTATAGGTAGGTTTTAAACTTGGATTCCCTGTAAATCGAGCGGTAAAATCTTTCAATTCATAAAACGGATTTAAGAACCATAATGAAGGTCTATTAATTCGTTTACTATAACTCAATTGTCCACTCAAGTTTTCTTTAAATTCATAGCCAACAGTTGCTGATGGAAATATGTTTGTATACGTATTATCTGTATCTAAAGAATTGTCTGAAGCATTAATAGAGACATCTGTGTTCTCCAAACGCAAACCAAATTGGTAACTAACTTTATTCTTCTTACCGTTTAATTGAACATAAGCAGAAGCTATTTTCTCTTTGTAATTTAAAGTATTATCTATATTGTCAATCGTTTCAAAATTTCCGTTTACTAATTCCTCTGCCAAAAAGTAATTCGAAATATCTCTACTTTCAAACTTCGCTCCTGCTTCAAAATTTGTTGACTTGTTTATAGGAGTGCTATAATCTGCTTGAAAAGCTAAATCGTTTGTTTCACCTGTTCCTCTAGTTTGAATTGTAGAGATTGATGTTGTTGTTGGAAATGTCTCATCTGTTACCAAATTCCATTTCTTTTCACTATTCCAATAATCATATTGAAAATCTATTGTAAAACGTCTTCCTTTTGTATCAAACAACTTGGTATAGTTTGCTTCAATTTGATTGTAATCACGAATTTCTTTAGAATTTCCTGTTGTAAATAATGATTGTGTATTTGCTCCTGCATTTGAAAAATCATAACTCAAATAGGTTACATCAGTATCTTTCGTTTCATTTCTATAATAAGCAACCGTTAGCGTATTTTTATCATTAAATGAATAATCTGTACCTACATAATACATAGTACCATCATCATGTCTGTTTTCATCTTCATCTTGATTTAAACTTGTCGTAATTCCATTATTGGTTGTTACTTGTTGTTTTGTATACGTTCCTTCATAATCTGTATAACGAGTACCAAAATTTGTAAAAAAGTTGAATTTATTGGCTTTGTAGTTTATGTTTCCATAGGCTCTGTAATCATCTGGAATTCCAGAAACTAAACGTACTTGACCATTTATACCAGCTTTTCTGTTTTTCTTTAAAATGATATTGATAATTCCTGCAGCACCAGAAGCAGCATATTTTGCAGATGGATTTGTAATTACTTCCACACTTTTAATAAGATCAGCAGAAATTTGCTCTAAAGCTTGAGACTGTGTTAAAGCAGATCTACGGCCATTAATCATAATTTGCACATTGGAGTTTCCTCTTAAACTTACAACTCCTGTAGGGCTCACATTTACTGAAGGTACATTTCCTAAAACATCGGTAGCAGAACCATTCTGAGAACTTAAATCTTTACCTACATTAAATACTTTCTTTCCTAATTTTAATGTTACTTCAGAGGTTTCTCCTTGTATTACAACTTCATCTAATGTAGTTCCATCTTCTTTTAATTGTATGGAGCTTAAATTTACTTTTCTAGTTAATTTACTAATAGAAACGCTTCTTGTATTTGAAACAAAACCAATGTACTGTACTTCTAAATTATAAGATCCAACGGCAACTTTAGTAAATGTAAAGCCACCATTTTCATCAGTTACAGTTCCTTCAACTAGTTTCTGATTGCTATCTTTTAAGATAACGGACGCATAAGGAAGTGTTTCATTAGTTATACTAACAACTTTACCTTGTATAGTTCCAATTTTTTGTGAGTTTTGAGAAAAAGCGGAGATACTTAAAAACAAACATCCCAGAAAAACGATTATAGATTTCATATTATATATTTTAATTTGAAGCAAATCTCTATCAATTCCCTGCTTTTCTTTTCATTTTATATGTGAACGGCTCTATGATTTAATGAACTGCTCCTTGTTGTCTTAATTTTATCTTAGTTTTGTTATAAATCAATTGTACCTCATGAAAATAGCAACCACCCGTATTCTTATTGTCTTTTTGATAAGTATTCTATGTGTTTCTTGTTCTGAAAGAAACTATTTTGATAATGGTGAAACAGCCGAATCTTTTACCCGTGGAAAAACGGTCTATCGGTTAGGTGATGATATCTCATGGAAAAACACTTCAGTAAATGATTCATTGTGGGCCGAAGATATTACCATAAAAGAAGACCAAATCTTTTGGTCTAGAACTGATGTAGAAATTATTAAAGCGCCAGATAAATTAAAACAATATGGAATTATTTTAAATCAATTTGGTGAATTTGAAGTCTTTTGGGATGGTGTGTTAATCTGTAAAAGTGGAGATCCAAACAACTCTTTAAATTCAGATAGAAAAGGAAAAATGATTTCTAAATTCATAATTCCTAAAGAGCTATCAACAAAAGGAAAACATAAATTAGCTATCAGAAAGAGTATACATTTTCACTTAGATTACAATCAATTTTTTTACTTCTATATAGCTAATTATGATCAAATATTACGAGGTGACCTTAAGAGTATGGTATTTATCCACATCTTTGCGGGTGCATTTTTAATGGCTGCTTTGTATTTTTTATTTCTATTCCTTAGTGACAGAAAAAGTTTTACCACACTCGTTTTTAGCGTCAATTGTTTTCTCTTTTTTCTACTAATTCTATTTGAGTACGTGAGATCATATATAGATATACATTACAGTAATCACCATACAAGGTTAGAGATAATCGGAATTATTACTTTTTTAATTTCAGTATTAACACCTCTTTATTTTTCATTGCAATTTAAGTTTCCAAAACGGACTAAAATTTTAGTAGTATATACAGCAATATTGGTTTATATATTCTTTAGAGAACATGAAAATCATGATTCTTCTGCGTATAATATGGTGGTGTTTATGTGGTATGTTTCATTAGCAATTGTAGTTTTTGGTGTAATTAAAAAAATGAATGGAGCAAAAATCGTGTTGATTTCATTACTAGCAAGTATCTACTTTAATCAAGTTATAAATTATGATATTAGTATACACATTGGTTTTAGTGTGATTTTATTAGGGATGTTTTACATTCTCTCTTTAAGAACAAAAGAACAACGATTGGCTTATGAAAATTCATTGGTACAATCAACTAGATTGAAACTAGAATTATTAAAAAAGAGCATTCAACCACATTTTTTAATGAACACCTTAACTTCTTTAATTGATTGGGTAGAAGAAGCACCAGATAAAGGAGTGTTGTTTATTGAAGCGTTGGCTGAAGAATTTGATGTGTTAAATCAAGTTGAAAACGAAACTTTAATTCCTATTGCGCAAGAAATAAAACTGTGTAAAAGTCATATTTCTATTATGAGGTTTCGAAAAGAAATCGATTATATTTGGGAAGATGAAGGAATTAATGAAAACATAGAACAGTTAATTCCACCAGCAGTCATACACACATTATTAGAAAACAGTATTACACACTGTTTGCCTTCGGATGAAAATAGTATGCGTTTTAAACTCATTGCTTTTACTACTAAGAATACACAAGAATACACTTTTCTAACTTTTGGAAACATTAGAAATCAGCAGAAAAAGACATCAGACGGAACCGGCTTTAAATACATCAAAGCACGGTTAACAGAAAGTTATGGTGATGATTGGACGTTTACTTCTGAACCCACAAATGAAGGTTGGAAAAATACTATTACAATTCAAAAATAAGAATGAAAATATTAATCATAGAAGACGAAATTAGAATTGCAAAGCGTGTAGAAAGAATGACCAAAGAGTTTTTCTTAAATACCTTGCAAAAAATCACTTCTGTACAATCTTTAGACGAAGGATTGGAGCATATTAAAAACAATCAACTTGATTTAGTTTTATTGGATTTAAATTTGAATGGC
Organism: uncultured Flavobacteriaceae bacterium; assembly: GCA_913062575.1. Taxonomy (GTDB): domain Bacteria; phylum Bacteroidota; class Bacteroidia; order Flavobacteriales; family Flavobacteriaceae; genus Polaribacter. Next base: position 5,950 of record CAJXVT010000065.1, read on the forward strand.
GAAGACGGCTTTGATGTATTGAAAGAAACTGCTACTGGCTCTTTTCATACCATCATCATTTCTGCCAATAAAGAAGAAGCTTTAAAAGCATTTGAATTTGGTGTATTAGATTTTGTTCCAAAACCGTTTAATAAAGAACGCATAGAACTTGCCTTTAACCGAATTGTGAAAAAAGAAGAAGTTGGTACAGAGAACCTACAGTTTTTAGCAGTTAAAAAACGAGGTGGAATTCACCTTGTTAATATTGATCAGGTAAATTATATTAAAGGAGCTGGCGTTTATACTGAGATATTTCTTACAAATGGAGAAAAAGAACTACACGATAAATCCTTAGAAAAGCTTTCGCAATTATTACCAAAATCATTTGAACGCATTCATAAGTCGTATTTGGTAAAAACCACAGAGATTAAAGAGATCATAGTAAAAACAGGAAGTCAATATGCGGTTGAGTTACAAAATGGAGAAATACTTCCGGTTGGAAGAACAAAATACAAAGCGTTAAAAGAAAAACTGTTTAAATAAAAAATCCTGCAATTTTCATCACAGGATTTTTAATATATTTTAAGAATGAATTAGTTCATTCCTCCATCAACAGATAAAGTTTGTCCTGTAATATAACCACTCATATCAGAAGCTAAAAAGACACATGCATTTGCAATATCTTCTGTAGATCCTCCACGCTTTAACGGAATAGAATCTCTCCAACCTTGCACAGTTGCTTCGTCTAACTTCGCAGTCATTTCTGTTTCAATAAACCCTGGAGCAATTACGTTTGATCTAATGTTTCTAGAACCTAATTCTAAGGCTACAGATTTAGAAAAACCAACAATACCAGCTTTAGATGCTGCATAGTTTGTTTGTCCTGCATTTCCATTAATTCCAACAATAGAACTCATGTTAATAATAGAACCTTTACGTTGTTTCATCATTGGACGAATTACTGCTTTTGTTAAGTTGAAAACTGACTTTAAGTTTACTTCAATTACTTTATCAAAATCACCTTCAGACATACGCATTAACAAATTGTCTTTTGTAATTCCTGCGTTGTTTACCAAAATATCTATAGATCCAAATTCTTTTAAAACATCAGCGGCTAATTCTTGTGCTGCGTCAAAAATGGCTGCATTAGATTGGTATCCTTTTGCATTCACTCCTAAGTCTTTCAATTCTTTTTCTAAAGCAACAGCTGCATCCACAGAAGAACTGTACGTAAACGCTACGTTTGCACCTTGTTGGGCAAACATAACTGCAATACCTCTACCAATTCCACGAGTAGCTCCAGTAATAATTGCTGTTTTATTTTCTAATAATTTCATATCTAAGTTGTTTGATTTCTATTATGATTCAAATATACTAATCTTTATCTTTTTATCACAGATCGATAGCAAAACAGGGGTTAATTCCCTAGTAATTACTTAAAATAGTTACTGGCTATCTCTTTTTCATGCCTTGTAATCTTACAATGAGGTTATGAACTAAAGATGCACTTTTAATCTAAAAGAAATTCCCGTGAAACTGAAATGAATTCAGTACAAACGGGAATTTATATGTTTTAAATACGGTAGGTATTTTAATTTATTTTTTTAAAACCTTCGCAATCATTTCTCCAATTTTTGCAGGAGAACTCACTACATGTATTCCGTTTTCTGCTAAAATCTTCATTTTTGCTTGTGCAGTATCATCTTCACCTCCAACAATTGCTCCGGCATGTCCCATAGTACGTCCTGCAGGTGCAGTTTGTCCAGCGATAAAACCAACAACTGGTTTTCTATTTCCATCAGCTTTAATCCATTTAGCAGCATCTGCTTCTAATTGACCACCAATTTCACCAATCATTACAATAGCTTCTGTTTCATCATCGTTCATTAACAACTCAACCGCTTCTTTAGTAGTTGTTCCAATAATTGGATCTCCACCAATACCAATTGCTGTTGTAATTCCGTATCCTTGTTTTACAACTTGATCAGCAGCTTCATAGGTTAATGTTCCAGATTTAGATACAATACCTACTTTTCCTTTTTTGAAGATAAATCCTGGCATAATACCAACTTTAGCTTCGTCTGGAGTAATTACTCCTGGACAGTTAGGACCAACTAATCTACACTCTTTAGTATCAATGTATGCTTTTACCTTTACCATATCAGCAGTAGGAATTCCTTCTGTAATACAAATAATCACTTTGATTCCTGCATCAGCAGCTTCCATAATTGCATCAGCAGCAAAAGCTGGCGGTACAAAAATAATAGT
>CAJXVT010000066.1 GCA_913062575.1 uncultured Flavobacteriaceae bacterium
TCAAACAAAAATAAAATTACACAAATAATAATTGACTCTGATGGAGTTTCAGGACTTGTTTATATAGATAATTTTTACTTCTATAAATCATCTTCAACTCCAAATAATGTTGCTCCTATAGACTTCGAAACCTCATATTCTTTAGATGCTTTTGATGGAGGTAATACTTCTGTTGTGGCAAATCCAGACACAAATGGTAATGCATCTTCTACGGTATTGCAGTTGATAAAAGATGCTGGTCAGCCTTGGGCAGGATCTAAAGTAACAGCTGTAAATGGACCTTTTTCTATTGCAGAAGGTGTAACCGTAACTGCTAAAGTTTGGTCTCCAAGAGCTGGTTTAAATTTATTAATGAAATTTGAGGACGCTACTCTTTGGCCAAATACTAAAGCAACTGCAGAAATAACAGCAACTACAACTGTTGTTGGAGGTTGGGAGAACTTGAGTTTTACACTAACAGGTGTTGATTCAGCTATTGATTACAGCAATATTGTGTTGATTATGGACAATGGTACTCAAGGTGATGGTACTGATAATTACACAATCTTTGTTGATGATATTTCAGTAGCATCATACTTAGATTTTGAACCAAAATTCACATTAAGTAGTTTTGACGGTGGAGATATATCTGTAATTGCAAACCCTCAAACAACTGGTAACACATCAGCTATGGTTGCACAACTTGTTAAAAATGCAGGTCAACCTTGGGCAGGGTCTAAGATAACTGTCTCACAGAAATTTTCATTTGTTGGTCAAAATAAAGTAAAAGTAAAAGTTTGGTCACCAAGAGCAGGTTTGAATTTACTATTAAAATTTGAAGACACTACACCTTGGCCAAATACAGCTGCATCAGCAGAGGTAACAGCAACAACTAATGTGGCAAATGGATGGGAAGAATTAACATTTGATTTTACTGGGATTAGTACTACCATAGATTTTTACAATCTAGTATTAATTATGGATAATGGAACACAAGGTGATGGTTCTACAAACTACACCATTTATTTAGATGATATTACTCAATTTTAAAAAAGAATCATGAAAAAAAATAAATATTTATATATAGTATTCGCATTATTCATTGGGCTATTGTTTGATAGTTGTCAAAAAGAAGATTACGAATTTGGAGAAATTACTTCTCCTTCAAATATTACAATTACAGCAGAGGTTGTTGGAAAAGATGCTACCAATCCATTTGGAGATGGTACAGGGACTGTTAACTTTTCAGTACATGCTGATAACGCTATTTCTTATGTGTATTACTTTGATGGTATTGCAGAAAAATCACCATCTGGATATCTTTCAAAAAGATTCTCTAAAGTTGGTGTTAACACCTACACTGTTGTTGTAAAAGCTAATGGTAAAGGCGGAAATGCATCAACAAAAACAATAGATGTTGAAGTATATAGTTCGTTTTCGGATGTTGAAGCAGAGAATTTTTTAAGTGGAACTAATGTTGGAGATAGTAAAAAATGGTATTGGCAAGCTGATAAAGATCTACATGTTGGTTTAGGACCAGTTACAGACGATTATGGAAATGGAGAATTTGCATATGAAGCATGGTGGAATGGTATTAAAGCATGGGATACAGAAAAAGGATGTATGTATGATAATGAATTTGTCTTTACTAGAACAGCAAATGGAATTACTTTCGAGCAAACAACTGGACCAGCATTTGTTCCAGGTACATATGCTGGAGATTTAGGTGTAGGTGGAGACCAATGTCATGATGATACAGTAGCAACAAAAATGTTTGGTGTAAAAAATATTTCATTTAGTCCATCTACTTCAAAAGCTGCTGTAGAAGGTTCTTATAATGATGAACCATATAGAGGAACATCTTTTGAGATTTCTGATGAAGGTTTTATGGGATGGTTAGTAGGAACTAGTAAATATGATATCATCTCTATTTCAGATGATGAATTAATCGTAAGAATAATTCAGAAAGGAAATGGATTTGCTTGGTATCATAAATTTACTTCAACTAAGCCATCACAACAAGCATCTTATACATACAATGATTTAGCATGGGAAGATGACTTTAATACTGATGGAGCACCAGATTCTGCAAAATGGACATATGATACCGGTGCCGGTGGTTGGGGTAATGGAGAAGCTCAAAATTACACAGATAGAGCAGATAATGCTAAAGTAGAAGGAGGAAATCTTATTATTACAGCTAAAAAAGAGAGTTTCTCTGGGAGTGATTATACTTCTGCTAGATTAAAAACTCAAGGACTTTATAATTTTAAATATGGTAGAGTAGAAATAAGAGCTAAATTACCAGAAGGAGCAGGAACTTGGCCGGCAATATGGATGTTAGGCTCTAATTTTCCAACTGCAGGATGGCCCCTTAGTGGAGAAATAGACATTATGGAACAAACAGGAGCAGATAAAAATACCATCTTGGGTACAACTCACTGGTTTGATACAGCGAATAATGCAAAAGCAGATTTTGGGTTAACAACATCTATTTCTAATGCAACTTCTGAATTTCATGTTTATACAATGGAATGGACAGAACAATCTATTAAAATTTACTTAGATGATGTAATGTATTATGAGATGAATAATACAGCTAGTTTACCTTTTAATGATAATTTTTTCTTAATTCTTAATGTTGCCATGGGAGGAACTTTAGGAGGCGATATAGACGCTGGATTTTCTCAAGCTACAATGGAAATAGATTACGTAAAAGTATATCAATAAAATAAAAGACAAAGGGGTTGATTAATTGTTTGAATTAATCGGCCCCTTTATTTACAAAACACATTATTTAATAATTAATTGACTTTTTAACATAGTTGATACTGTTGTACCCTATAAATAAATGAATAGTACAAAAGAAGCACATATAGAAAATAATCACTCTTTTTTTGATGAAAAAGAAGTAAAAGGAGAGCAGGTCTTTATTGGAAATGAAGCATTTTACAGGATTTCAAATGTAGATGCTATGAGACCTTTTTTTATGAGCATAGTTAGCAATTCTAATCACTGGATGTTTCTTTCTAGTAATGGAGGTCTCACCGCTGGTAGAAAAGATAGTAATACTGCTTTGTTCCCATATTATACAGATGATAAAATTATTGAATCATCAGAAGGAACAGGAAATAAAACCTTACTTCAAGTTGATATAAAAGGTAGAACGCACTTATGGGAACCATACTCATCTTTTTCTAAAAGGATTTATAATATTTCTAGAAACATATATAAAAATGTGTATGGGAACAAAGTCATTTTTGAAGAGGTTAATCATGATTTAAACTTGACTTTTATTTATGAATGGAATTCAAGTAACATATACGGATTTGTAAAAAAATCTAAGCTTATCAATAATTCAGATAATATATGTCAAGTAAAAGTTATAGATGGCCTTCAAAATATTTTGCCTTGTGGAGTTGGTGAAGACTTACAAAAAACAAGCAGTAATTTAGTAGATGCATATAAGAGAAACGAATTAATTGCAGAAGTTGGTTTAGGAGTTTATGCATTGAGTTCTATAATAGTAGATAAAGCATCGCCTAGCGAGGCATTAAAAGCCAATACAGTTTGGTCTTTTGGAATTGAAAATCCTACATATTTGGTTTCATCATTGCAGTTAGATAATTTTAGAAGAGGGAACCGGATAAATCAAGAAACTGATGTAAAAGCAGAGAAAGGAGCTTATTTTATCAATTTCAACATAAAATTGCTGCCAAATTTAGAAAAGAAGTGGTTCACATTAGCAAATGTGAATCAAACAGTTTCTGATATCAATTACCTTAAACAAACAATCTCGAGTGTAAAAAACTTAGAAGAAGTTGTTCAGAATAATATTGATGAAGGAACAAAACACCTTATTCAATTAGTTGGAGCATCAGATGGAGTTCAATTAACTGCTGATAAATTAAGGAATACAAGACATTTTTCTAATACCATGTTTAATATAATGCGTGGTGGAATTTTCGATAATAATTATTTGATTGAGAAACATGACTTTGTTAAATATATTGCTAAAGCGAACAAAAAAGTATTTAAAACCAAATCAAAAATTTTAGAAAGTTTACCTGCAAGTTTTTCAGTAAATGAAATAAAAAGCATCGCAGCTAATGATGAAGATAAAAACTTTAAACGTCTTTGTTTTGAATATCTACCATTAAAATTTAGCAGAAGGCATGGAGATCCAAGTAGACCTTGGAACAAATTCTCAATAAATACAAGAAGCGAAATAGATGGATCTAAAATTTTAGATTATGAAGGGAATTGGCGTGATATTTTTCAAAACTGGGAAGCGTTAGCACATTCTTATCCTGAGTTTATCGAAGGAATGATTCATAAGTTTTTAAACGCAACAACTTTTGATGGTTACAATCCTTATAGAGTTACAAAAGATGGTTTTGATTGGGAAGCAATAGAGCCAGATAATCCTTGGTCTTATATTGGATATTGGGGAGATCATCAAATCATTTATTTATTGAAATTTTTAGAGTTTATTGAGAATCATTATCCAAATAAATTAAACGAGTATTTTACGAATAATTTATTTGTATATGCAAATGTTCCTTATAGAATTAAAAGTTATGAAGATATTTTAAAAAACCCTAAAGACACTATAAATTTTGATCACCAAAATGAAGAAGAAATACTGCAAAAAAGAAGTGAGTTAGGTGCAGATGGAGCTTTATTAAGAGACGCAAACTATTTTATTTGTAAAGTAAATTTTATTGAAAAAATTTTAGCAACAGTATTGGCTAAAATGTCCAATTTTATTCCCGAAGGAGGAATTTGGATGAATACACAACGTCCAGAATGGAACGATGCTAATAATGCATTAGTAGGTAATGGTGTATCTATGGTAACACTTTATTATCTAAGACGCTTTTTAAAATTTTTAGATAAAATTATTTCAAAATCCGATTTTGAAGAAACCAATGTTTCAGAAGAACTTGCAGTGTTTTTTAGACAAATATTTGAAGCTCTAAATAGTAATGCAGGTTTATTATCAGGTAAGATATCTGATAAAGATCGTAAAACAGTATTGGATGCATTAGGTAAATCTGGCAGTTCATTCAGAAATAATATTTATGAAAATAAATTTTCTGGAAATCAACAAAAAATATCAAAATATGAATTATTAGAATTTATAAAAATTTCTCTTCAATTTATAGAACATTCAATAGAAACAAATAAAAGAGATGATGATTTGTACCATGCCTATAACCTAATGACGGTAGAAAGTGGTGCTGAAATTTCAATATCACATTTGCCAGAAATGCTAGAAGGACAAGTAGCCGTTTTAAGTTCGGGATATCTTACTATAAAGCAAAGTGTTCACCTTTTAAATAGCTTAAAGAAAAGCGCGTTATTTAGGCCAGATCAATACAGTTATATCTTATATCCTAATAAAGAGCTTCCAGGTTTTTTAGATCGGAATAATATACCAAATAAAGAGGTAGAAAAATCAGAATTACTTAAGGAGCTAATCAAAAATAAAAATGCACAGATAATAGAGAAAGATTGTAATGATGTTTATCATTTTAATGGCAATTTTAATAATGTAGATAGTTTAAAAACGGCCTTAACTGAGTTACCTCAACAATATGTGTTATTAGTAAATCAGGAATCTGAACTATTATTTGAAATTTTTGAAAAAGTATTTAACCATAAAGCATTTACAGGTAGATCTGGAACATTTTATGGATATGAAGGATTAGGATCTATCTATTGGCACATGGTTTCTAAACTATTATTAGCAGTTCAGGAAGTTACATGGAAAGCAATAGATGAGCAAGAAAATACAGCTGTAATAGGGCAGCTTTTTGATCATTATTTTGAAATTAATGAAGGAATCGGAATAGACAAATCACCAAAATTATATGGGGCTTTTCCTACAGACGCATATTCTCACACACCATATACAAAAGGAGCTCAACAGCCTGGAATGACAGGGCAAGTTAAAGAAGATGTTTTATGTAGGTTTGGAGAATTGGGCGTTTCTGTAAAAGAAGGTACAATCACTTTTAATCCTAGAATGTTGCGGGATAAAGAGTTTTTAAAAGCATCAAAAAGTTTCGAATATATAAACTTAAAAGGAGATAATGATACTGTGGGTTTAAATAAAGGTTCTTTGTGTTTTACCTATTGTCAAGTGCCAATAATTTATAGTATTTCTAATACAGAATCTATAGAGATACTATTTAATGATATGTCTACTGTAGGAATAGATGGTTTATGTATTGGTATAGAAACAAGTAAATCAATTTTTGAAAGAAAAAATAAGATCAATAGTATATATGTGTCTATTGTAAAGTAAGAATAACAATTAATAATGATTTTAAAATTACAAAATAAAATTCTCTATCTATTTATGATAACATTGTTACTTTCTTGTGCTGATGCACCAAATAAAACTATAGAATTCAAAGAAAAAACAGCAGCAAATATACTTGGTAATCCAAATTATTTAGCAATTTCTTATGGTGGTTATAGGCAAATTACTCGAGATGTACAACCTACTATAAAAGAGTTAAAAAATGATATGAAAATATTATTTGCAATGGGAGTTAAAATCTTACGTACCTATAATGTGCACTTTGATCAAGCCTCTAATCTTTTAAACGCAATTAGTGAACTTAAGCAAGAAGATCCTAATTTCGAAATGTATGTAATGTTGGGTGCATGGATTGATTGTAAAAGTGCTTTTAATTGGGAAAATGGAGAACCAAATCACAATGAAGAAAGTGAAAGAAATCCTATAGAAATAGCAACAGCAGTTTCTTTAGCTAAAAAACATCCAAACATTGTAAAAATAATAGCAGTAGGCAATGAAGCTATGGTAAAATGGGCTACAAATTATTATGTCCGACCAGGAATTATCTTAAAATGGGTAAATCATTTGCAAAATCTAAAGAAGACTGGAGAACTACCAAAAGATCTATGGATTACAACTTCAGATAATTTCGCTTCCTGGGGAGGAGGTGGAAAGGAATATCATGTTGAAGATTTAGAAAAATTAATACATGCAGTAGATTATATTTCTATGCACACTTATCCAATGCATGATACACATTACAATCCTGTTTTTTGGGGTGTTTTGGAAAGTGAAGAAAATCTAACTAAAGAAGAGAAAATTAAAGCCTCTATGTATAGAGCAAAAGAATATGCAATTTCTCAATATGAGAGCGTAAAAGGGTATATGAAAAGTTTAGGGGTAAACAAGCCAATTCATATTGGAGAAACAGGTTGGACAAGTTTTTCTGGCGGTCATTATGGAAATTCAGGAGCAAAAGCTACAGATGAATACAAAGAAGCTTTGTACTATAAATATATGAGAGAATGGACCCAAAAAGAAGGAATGTCATGTTTCTATTTTGAAGCTTTTGATGAAAACTGGAAAGACCCACAAAATCCAGAAGGATCAGAAAATTATTTTGGATTATTTACTATTGATGGAAAAGCGAAATACGCACTTTGGAATTTAGTTAATAAAGGAGTTTTTAATGGGTTGACTAGAAATGGAAACCCAATTACTAAAACTTATAATGGAAATAAAACAGAACTGATGAAAGAAGTCTTAGTTCCATCGGTTAAACAATTACAAGAACATTAAAAAAAGAAGGAATGAAACTAAAGCATATTATATACGTACTTTTTATTGCTCTTTCTGCTAGTTGCGAAAACGATATAGTAGATACTGTACAAGTTTCAGGAAAACAAATTCGAGTTAATAATATCCCATATTTAATCAAAGGTATTTGTTACCACCCAGTGCCAAAAGGAAGTGGAAATGAAAGAAGTTTTAGCACTTTAAAACAAGATATTCTTTTAATGCAAGATGCAGGAATAAATACAATTCGGGTATATGCTCCAATAGATAATATTGATGTATTAGATCAATTAGCCGCCGCAGAAATAAGAGTAATTATTGGGTTTGGCTACAAGCAAGGAGGAAAATACGATATAGAATCAGGAACTTTTATTGATTATGTAAATACATATAAAAATCACAAAGCTATTTTAATGTGGGA
>CAJXVT010000067.1 GCA_913062575.1 uncultured Flavobacteriaceae bacterium
GATACTGGAAAACACATCACTGTAAACTACATGATGGCTAAAGATTCTGTAAAAAAACGTATTTCTGGTGAAAACACAGAAGGAATGAGTTTTACAGAGTTTACCTACCAATTATTTCAAGGCTACGATTTTTATCATTTATACAAAGAGAAAAACTGTAGACTACAAATGGGAGGTTCTGATCAGTGGGGAAATATTACTACCGGTACAGAATTAATCAGAAGAAAAGCACGAGGAAAAGCTTATGCGATTACAGTTCCTTTGGTTACCAAGGCAGACGGAACCAAATTCGGAAAAACTGAAGGTGGAAATGTTTGGCTAGATACTAAGAGAACATCTCCTTATAAATTTTACCAATATTGGTTGAATTCTTCTGATGAAGATTCAGAAAAATACATTAAAATATTTACTTTTTTATCTAAAGAAGAAATTGACGCTTTAGTTTTAGAACATAAAGAAGCGCCACATATGCGTTTACTTCAAAAGAAAATTGGAGAGGAAGTAACTACAATGACTCATGGTAGAGATGCTTATGAAAAAGCAATTGCTGCTTCAAATATCTTGTTTGGAAAATCTACTTCTGATGATATTAAATCTTTAGATGAACAGACATTTTTAGATGTTTTTGAAGGCGTACCACAAGCATCTGTTTCTAAAGAAGATATTGATAACGGACTGGATATGATTGGAGCGTTGGCTGCAAAAACGAGTTTCTTAAACTCTAATTCTGATGCAAGAAGAGCATTAAAAGAAAATGCCGTTTCTGTTAATAAAGAAAAAGTAAAAGAAGATTACACAATTACTACTGCGGACTTAATTGCCGGTAAATATGTGTTATTACAACGTGGTAAGAAAAGTTATTTCTTGTTAAACGTTGAATAATTATTATTCTTAAGACATTAAAAAAAAGCCAGCTATTTAGCTGGCTTTTTTTATTTTCCTTTTTGCAGCCTTTCCCAATTTTGATCTGCTTTTTCTTGCAATTCTTTTGCCCCTTCTTCAATCCAAAGCTTAAGCGTATTTGTCCCCCAAGTATTGTAGAATAAATACAGTTTACCATCCCTTATTTCAAAAGTTTTGGGGTTTATTGAAACTTTTTCTCCAGTTTTTCCAATCGCATAGGCACAATACCCTCCATATTGTGGAGTGTATTTGAGTGGGTTTGACTTGAATATTTTTACATTTTTTTCGGATGTAAATTTGAACTGAACTTCTTCAAAAGTAGTAATGAATTTTTTGCTTCCTTTTGCTGCGTTGTTATTAAAATATTCAACTACATCATAGCCTTGGGCAACAAATCCTTTTTTTAAATTAAAGTTTTTTTGTGAAAAAACAAATGAGGAAATGAATAAGAAAACGAATACCAGTTTTTTCATATTAATTCTTTTTGTGCTTTAATTCTTTCCAGTTATTATCTCCTTTAGCTTGTAGTTTTTTAGTATCTCCTTCTTTCCAATCATCTAATTTATTGCTTAACCAAGAATTGTAAAATAAATACAACTTTCCATCTCTAATTTCATAGGCTTCTGCATCTATGTACATTTTTGTTTTTTTTGCAGCTACTGCATAGGCACAATATCCACCGTATTGCGGAATGTATTTCGTTGGATTCCCCTTAAACAACTCCAAGTTCTTTACTGATGAGAACTTAAATTTGGCGCCATCAAAAGTGGTTTGAAACTTTTTCTTTCCTGCTACAGGTTTTTTCTGTGTAAAATATGAAACCACATCGTAGCCTTCTGCTATATATCCTTTTTGGGTATTATAATCTATTTGTTGTGAGAAAAGTGTCATAGACACTCCAAGAAATAAAAATGCAATTAGTTGTTTCATCAAAAATAGTTTTGGGTATAGTCGATATGATACTAATAAAATTACAAAACAGGTATTACTGCTTGGTTTTAGTTTAATTATTATCCTTAGGTTTATGAAATCCAAATCTGTCAGAATATTAAAACTTAAACTTTACTTAATGATTACTTTTTAAAAGTATGGTTTGTACCAAGTCTAAACAATATTTTAAATATTTAAATTATGAAAAAACATCAATTATCAACACTAATATTAGTTTTCGGTATTTTATTAACATTAACTAATTGTAGTAAGAGTGATTTTATGCTTCAAGAAGAAAACAAAAATAATGTTCTTCTATCAAAATCTAAAAAAAATATAAAATCATCTGTTAGTGGACAAGGAGGTTTGTCTTTCGGAGAAGGCACTAAGACACAGCATTTTTCTTTTCATGCCTCAATAGATCAAAATGGAAATGTATTTGGCTCATTTGAATCCAAAAGCCCTTCACAGAATAGCGTAAGAACTCATGGAACAATTGATTGTGTAACTTTTATAGATGATAAAACAGCCGTGTTAAGTGGAACAATAACCAAGGTTGTAAAAGGAAATGAAGGCACTTTTTCTAATTTTATTGTAGGTGCTTCAGTTTGGTTTAAAGTGATAGACAATGGTGAAGGAGCAAATAGTGACTCTGATCAGTTTTCTGATTATTATGCTGGTTTTGGTGGGTGTACTCTTTACAATGTTAGAATGAAAGACATTGAAACTGGAAATATTCAAGTAAAAAGATAAAATTACATTTTAAAGTTCGAAATAATACTATTTCGAACTTTAATTTATATAGAATTAGAACATCATCAAATTTCCCTATTTCAAAAACATTAAATCATCTTCAATACATTCTTTTTAAATAAGCGAACAGAAATGATCGTCATACCTAAACCAATTGCTACCAATACACCCATTTTTGGTAAAATCTCTGTTAAAGGTAAGCTTCTCCAAAAAATATCATAAAACCCTTGAATCCCCCAGTAATTGACACTTATTACTGCAATTTGCTGCATAATTTCAGGCATTACAAATAGCGGAATCATGCTTCCGCCAATAGCAGACATTAACATGATTATAATTGTACTATAGCCTTGTAATTGTTGACGTGATTTCGCAATAGACACTAAAAATATTCCAAAACTAGAAACTGCAAAAGCGGTTGCAATTATCATTAATACCAATGAAGTGATGTCCTTAAAAATTGGGAGTCCAAAAACCATCCAAGAAAACACAAACATAATGGTTAATTGTAGTATAGAAATTACTAAAGCTGCTAGCATTTTACCAAACAATACATCAGTTGGTTTTACGGGAGAGTATAATAACCTTTTTAGAGTTCCTGCTTCTTTTTCATCTAACAAACCACCACCAATACCAGCAATACTAAATAGCAACATCATAATTGCTGTTCCTGCAACTGCTTGTATCAATCCTAAATTTCCTTTTTTCGTATCTTCCTTAATTACAGATGTCATTTGTAATCCCATAGTATTTTCTCCCATCATTGAGTTCACTCCGTCTTTATCAGAATTCATTAAACTCATTGCTTTTTCTTTAATGTTTTTAGGAGTTCCTGGGAAATTTGTATCAAAAGAGGCTTCCATTTTTGAGCTGATCATTTTTTTACCAACACTGCTCATTAAATTTTGAATCAAGACCGATTGCAACATGCCCATTTCTATTTCTCGGGCTGCATCATACTTTAATTCTAATGGTAAGGTTTTTCCTAAGGCAACTGAATCTTTAAAACCTTTTTCTACAATTAAAACCGCTACATATTTTCCTTTTTTTACCAAATCAATTGCAGTTGTTTTTTCTTCTGAAATTGTTTTCACTCCTTTTAAGGCATCTAAATTCGACAACACCTCTTTAGAATCTTTTGTGAAATCGTTATCTACAACTAATAATTGCACTGGTTTGACTGTTCTATTTCCTCCAACTCCACCAAACGCAAAAGCAAATAATGAAATCAATAGGATTGGCAAAGCAAACGTTAATAAAGCGCCTTTTTTATCAGCAAAAAATAATTTTAAGTCTTTTTTAAATATGGTAAGTATCATAATTTCTTGGTTGGTTTTTATTGGTGTTAATCTCTTAATTGCTTTCCTGTTAAATTCAGAAATATGGTTTCTAAATTCACTTTATTCAACTTTAAATCTTCTATTTGAAGTTTTGCTGTATTACAAATACTAATTATGGTTGATAAGTCTTTATTAGCATCACATGCTACGGTAATAGATTGATTATTTTGAATCAAAGAAGGAAACGCTTCTTTTAAAATTGCTACTTGATTAGAAGCAATTGTTTGAAAAGTAATTTCGATCGTTTCTTTTACATTGCTTTCTTTTTGCAATTCTGTCTGTGTGCCTTGAGCCACAATTTTTCCATCATCTATAATTGCAATTCGGTTACACAAACGCTCAACTTCTTCCATATAATGTGTGGTATACACAATGGTCATTCCTTGTGAATTTAAGCTCTCTACAATTTCAAAAATCCGATTTCTACTTTGTGGATCTACACCAACTGTTGGCTCATCCATAAATAACACTTTTGGGTTGTGTAAAATGGCTGAAGCGATATTGATTCTCCGTTTCATTCCACCTGAATAGGTTTTTATCAGATCATTTTTCCTGTCAGATAAGCCTATCAACTCTAAAATAGTTGCAATTCGGTTTTTTAATTCTTTAGATGGAATTTTATACAACTCTCCCCAAAACAATAAGTTTTCATAGGCTGTAAATTCATCATATAAAGAAATTTCTTGAGGAACAACTCCGATAAGTGTTTTACAAATAGTTGGCGTTTTTTTTATATCGTTTCCATCAATAAGAATAGCACCATCATCACTAGATAAAATGGTACTCATCATGTTTATGGTTGTAGATTTTCCTGCTCCATTTGGCCCTAAAAGTCCAAATATTTCTCCTTTTTTGATTGAGAAACTAAGGTTTTTAACTGCTTGTAGTTCGTCAAATGATTTTGATAAGTTGGTTACTTGTATCATTAGTTTTTGATTTTAATGATATAAAAGTAATTGAAAGATAAAACGCAACAATTAATAAATGACTGAACTGTTTGATTTTAAAGATGAACTGTAAAAAACTAAAGAACCATTAAGTTACAGCCTCTAATATCAGAGTTATCAAAGCGGCCAATGATTTCAAAAGTTGCATTAGTATGCACTTTTCCTAAATCTTGTGTTGCTATAAATGAACAGGAGTTGTAGTTGGCTAAGTCTATTACATTAATTCCGCCTGTTTTACCAGCTTGCTGAATTGTAAGCGCATCTTCTGTATCTCGAGTCAGAATTTTCATCCATGGAGGACAATCAAAAACGCCATTTCCTTTAGAATACCCTTGACTTAATAATTCTGTCATTCCGTATTCTGAATGAATCTGCTCAACACCAAAACCTTTCTTTAAAATAGAGTGCAACTCATCTCGGATAAGTTCTTTACGTCTTCCTTTCATTCCGCCTGTCTCCATTATAATGGTGTTTTTTAAGCTGAATTTCTGTAGTTCAATCAAATCTAACAGAGCAAAAGAAACGCCTATTAACAGTGCTTTTTCTCCTTTCGAATCTAATTTCATTAGCATTTCAGACAACTCTTCTAGGTTGTCTAAATAGAAACCACTTTCTGGTTTTTGAGATTTCTGAATTAAATCATCAACCATATATACCAAAGAAGAACCTTGTCGTTCCAAATAATTTGGCAATAATGCTAAGACAGTATATTCTTCTATATCACCATAAAAATGATTGAAGCCTTTTAGATAACTTTTCTCATACAAAGTAAGGTCTGTGACATAATGCTTACTGGTGATACTTCCAGTAGTTCCAGAACTGCTAAAGGTTTCTTGAATCTCATCCAACGAAGAAACTATCTTGTGCGACTTAAAAAATTGAATTGGTAAAAAAGGAATTTGCTCTATTGTAGTAACATCTGAAGGATGCACATATAATAGATCGCAAAACGAACGATATACCTTGTTGTTTTTAAACTGGTGCTTAAAAACTGCTAAAGCTGAATCAGTAAATTCTAGGTTAGATTGTATGTTAAAAAGATAGTCTTGCATTGACTACAAAAATAGATTTTAATATTAAATAATATGTTTCAATATGTGTCTTTCTGATATAATTTTTGAAAGATTCTAATCATATGTTAATAGCGATTAGGTAAAATTTTACTATTTTCGAGATTCCCCTAATCCCCCAAAATACAATGAAGTACAAATTAACTACGTACAGAACCCTTACCGGTACAAAAGAAGTTTTATTTATTCCTAAGAAAAGATCTGGTCAATGGGTTGTTTATCATAATGATGAACCTACCTACTTCGTAGATTGTTTTGATTTCAAGAAAGAATCTAATTTAATAATGAATACTCTTATTATTAGTGAACGTAAATCTATTAGTGATGTTCTTAAAAAAATTAGAAAGAAGCAAAAAGTGAAACTTACTTTACCAAAAACTCCCTTTTTTGAGATTAAAGTACGATCAGAAGTCAAAGAACTAGAATTAAAACCATTGCCTGAAGCTTGGATTCAATAAGCGTTGTTTAATACTAAACAATATTCTTCTTTTTGTTTAATATTTAGTCTCTAAATTATTTGTAGTTTTGGGGTTCAGTTATAACAACTAAATTTCAAAATAAAAATGACAGATTTTGGTATTAAAGAAACCTTATTACAATTAGGTTTAAAAGACATAAACGAAGGAACTTCTACAGGTTCTAACAATTTTTCTAGTGGAGATATTATTGAAAGTTATTCTCCAGTTGATGGAAAATTAATTGGAAAAGTAAAAACAACGACTAGAGAAGATTACGATAAAGTAATGGCAACGGCTTCTGAAGCATTTTTATCATTCAGAAATATGCCAGCTCCACAAAGAGGAGAAATTGTTCGTCAATTTGGAAACAAGTTGAGAGAATTAAAAGAACCTTTAGGGAAGCTTGTTTCTTACGAAATGGGTAAATCTTTACAAGAAGGATATGGAGAGGTTCAAGAAATGATTGACATCTGTGATTTTGCAGTTGGTTTATCAAGACAATTAAACGGACAAACAATTCCATCTGAACGTCCAGGACACGTAATGAGAGAACAATGGCATCCAATTGGTGTTGTTGGAATTATCTCTGCATTTAACTTTCCGGTTGCTGTTTGGGCTTGGAATACAGCTTTAGCCTGGATTTGTGGTGATGTTTGTGTTTGGAAAGGTTCTGAAAAAGCACCTTTATGTTCTGTTGCTTGTCAAAATATCATTGCTGATGTTTTAAAACAAAATAATTTACCAGAAGGAATCTCTTCTATTATCAATGGAGATTATAAAGTTGGTGAGTACATGACTACCGATACTCGTATTCCTTTAGTTTCTGCTACTGGATCTACAAGAATGGGAAGAATTGTTGGTGCAACTGTTGCACAACGTTTCGGAAAATCTTTATTAGAGTTAGGTGGAAACAATGCAATTATTATTACACCAACTGCAGATTTAAAAGTGGTAGTTCCTGGTGCTGTATTTGGTGCTGTTGGTACTTGTGGTCAACGTTGTACTTCTACTAGAAGATTAATCATTCACGAATCTGTTTACGATAAAGTAAGAGATGCAATTGTGGGTGCTTATGGACAATTAACTATTGGAAATCCTTTAGATGAAAAGAACCATATTGGACCATTAATTGATCATGATGCTGTAAACACTTATTTAGCTGCTATTGAAAAAGCAAAAGCTGAAGGAGGAAATGTATTGGTTGAAGGTGGTGTTTTAGAAGGTGAAGGTTACGAAAGTGGATGCTACGTAAAACCAGCTATTAT
>CAJXVT010000068.1 GCA_913062575.1 uncultured Flavobacteriaceae bacterium
TCAATAGAAGAGAAACCAACAGAGCCAAAATCTAATTATGCAGTTGTTGGTTTATATTTTTATACAAATGAGGTTGTACAGATTGCTAAAAACGTAAAGCCATCTCACAGAGGTGAATTAGAAATTACTTCAGTAAATCAAGAATATTTAAAAAGGAAAAGTTTAAAAGTTGAGCTGTTAGGAAGAGGGTTTGCTTGGTTAGATACTGGTACTCACGATTCGCTAATGGAAGCAGGACAGTTTATTGAAACTATAGAAAAAAGACAAGGGCTAAAAGTAGCTTGTCTAGAAGAAATCGCATACTTTATGGGATATATAACTTCTGATCAAGTAAAAAAGTTAGCTGAGCCATTAAAGAAAAATGGATATGGCCAGTATTTATTAAAATTGATTAAAGAATAAAATGAACTTTATAAAAACAAGAATTTCTGACCTTGTAATAATTGAACCCAATGTCTTTGGAGATAAAAGAGGTTATTTTTTAGAATCCTACAATCAAGTATCGTTTGAAAAAAACATTGGGAGAGCTACTTTTGTTCAGGATAATGAATCAAAATCATCCAAAGGAGTTTTAAGAGGATTGCATTTTCAAAAGCCACCATTTGCACAAGCGAAGTTGGTACGATGTATTGAAGGAGAGGTGTTAGATGTAGCTGTAGATTTAAGAAAAAAGTCTGAGACTTATGGTCAACATGTCTCTGTGGTGCTTTCTGGAGAGAATAAGCGACAGTTGTTTGTTCCTAGAGGATTTGCTCACGGCTTTATTGTGTTAAGTGAATTTGCTACTTTTGCATATAAAGTAGACAATAACTATTCTCCAGAACATGAAGATGGAATCATGTGGGATGATGCCAGTTTGAATATTAATTGGCAATTAGAGAAAGAGGAAATACTTTTATCGGGTAAGGATAAAGAACTAACTTCATTTAATGAGTTTGAAACACCTTTCGAATAATGAATGTATTAATTACTGGAGCCTCTGGCCAATTAGGATCTGAAGTAGCATCTATATCTTCTTTATATCCAACCATGAATTTTTTCTTTGCAACTTCTAAAATTGTTGATATTTGTAATTTTAATGAATTAGAAAGTTATGTATTACAAAATAATATAGATTCAATAATTAATTGTGCTGCTTATACCCAGGTTGATAAAGCAGAAGAAGAGTTTGATGCAGCAGAAAAAGTAAATTCTGTTGGAGTTGCCAATTTAGTAAAGGTTTTAAAAAACAGGAATGGGAAGTTAATTCATATTTCTACAGATTATGTTTTTGATGGGAAGAATTACATCCCTTATAAAGAAAGTGATCTTACAAATCCATTAGGAGTTTATGGGAGAACTAAATTAAAAGGTGAAGAGATAATCATTGACTCTGATATCAATGCGATTATAATTAGAACTTCATGGTTGTATTCAGAATTTGGAAATAACTTTGTGAAGACCATGTTGCGTTTAGGAGGTGAAAGAGAAACCCTTGGTGTAATTGCAGATCAAGTGGGAACTCCTACGAATGCGAAAGATTTGGCCTATACCTGTTTAGAGATCTTATCTAATTATGATCAATTAAATAAAAAAGGTTCAATTTATCATTATTCAAATGAAGGAGCAGCTTCTTGGTATGACTTTGCAACTGCAATTATGGAGTTTAGTAAAACAGATTGTAATGTGTTACCAATCGAAACAAAAGACTATCAAACACTTGCAGAAAGACCACCATACTCGATACTGAATAAAAGCAACATTAAAAGTGATTTTGATGTGTCGATTTTAAATTGGAGAGCATCACTAAAAAAATGTATTAAAAAAATTGAAAAGAAATAAATTATGAAAAATATTTTAGTTACTGGAGGAGCAGGGTTTATTGGATCACATGTTGTACGGTTATTAGTTAATAAATATCCAGAATATCATATTGTAAATATGGATGTGCTTACCTATGCTGGGAATTTAGCCAATTTAAAAGATGTTGAAGACAATGATAATTACACATTTGTAAAATGTGATATTTGTGATTTTGATAACGTAAAAAAAGTATTTATCGATTATGAAATTGATAGTGTAATTCATCTTGCTGCAGAATCACATGTAGACAGATCTATTAAAGATCCGTTTTCGTTTGCCCAAACTAATATTATGGGGACGTTAAGCTTATTACAAGCGGCGAAACAGTATTGGGATTTTAATTGGGAAGATAAATTATTTTATCACGTTTCTACAGATGAAGTGTATGGGTCTTTAGGAGAAGAAGGTCTTTTTACAGAGAAAACTTCATACGATCCACACTCTCCATATTCAGCATCAAAGGCATCTTCAGATCATTTTGTAAGAGCTTTTCAAGACACCTATGATTTGCCAACAGTAATCTCTAATTGTTCAAACAATTATGGTTCTTATCAGTTTCCAGAGAAATTGATTCCATTGTTTATAAACAACATAGTGAATAAAAAACCATTACCAGTGTATGGGAAAGGTGAAAACGTTAGAGATTGGTTATTTGTAGATGATCATGCAAAAGCTATAGATCTTATTTTTCATAAGGGAAAACAAGGAGATACCTATAATATTGGTGGCTTTAATGAATGGAAAAATATTGACTTAATAAAAGTTATGATAGCAACAGTAGACAGGCTTTTAGAGAGAGAAGTTGGTGAATCAAACGATTTAATTACATATGTAAAAGATAGAGCAGGGCATGATTTAAGGTATGCTATTGATTCAACGAAGTTAAAAAACGAATTGGGCTGGGAACCATCATTACAATTTGAAGAAGGTATTGAGAAAACAGTAAAATGGTATCTTGAAAATATTGAATGGATGGATAATGTAACTTCTGGGAATTATAAAAGTTATTATGATGAAATGTACGAGGTAAAAGGTTAATTTATAGTAATCATTTTGGTTAACTTTAAGTTAATTTTTTCTTTTCAATGCAATTTTAAATTAAAATTGCTAATTTTGCACTGAAAAGAAATAAAAAAAATGCTAAATATGTTTACTTCCGTCTTTACTAACCCTATAGTGGTTTTCCTAGTTGCTTTAATTACAACCTATTTTATTATACCAAAAATTATTTGGGTTGTAAACTCTAGAGATCTTATTGATAAACCAGACCATAGAAGTTCTCATAAAAGATCAACACCTACAATGGCAGGAGTTTCATTTTTTCTGGCTATAATCATGGTTGTTTTTTTACTTAAATCAGAAGATGTTGATAATATTGGAGTGAACTTAATTGTTGCATTAACTATAATTTTTATTATTGGATTAAAAGATGATTTAGTTGTTTCTTCTCCAAAAGCAAAAATGGGAGGTCAGTTATTGGCAATAATTGTTATAATGATGAGCAGTACTTTTCAATTTACTGAGCTTTATGGTTTTTTAGGATTTGAGATGTTGCCACTATATATTACTGTTCCACTCACAATATTTTTTATGTTGACAATTATAAATTCTTATAATTTGATAGATGGTATTGATGGACTTGCATCGATAATAGGTATTGTTATATTTTCTAGTTATGCAGTCGTTTTTTATACAATTGGATTGAATTATTATTATTTAATTTCTTTAGGCTTTATTGGAGTTTTAGCAGCCTATCTCCGGTATAATTTTTCAAGTTCAAAGAAAATATTTATGGGGGATACAGGTTCTTTGATTATTGGTTTTTGTATCGCTTTTTTAACAATGAAATTTTCATCAATACAGTCATTTCAATTGGTTGAGTTGCCTTTTTTAATGGAAAATAAAATATTTATAGTACTGGCCATTATTGGGATCCCGTTATTTGATACTGCAAGGGTTATTGGAATACGGCTATTAAATAATAAAAGTCCTTTTTATCCAGATAGAAACCATATTCATCATATACTAATTGATTCTGGTCTTAAACACTATAAAGCAAGTCTGTTTTTAGCATTGTTAAACATCGTATTAATTGCTTTAGTTGTGTTTTTAGCTAGTTATTTTGATAGTTTTAAAATGATTGTTGCAGTTTTTTTGATTGTTGTTTTTTCACTTATTCTTTTTTATCAGTTAAATAAAAGTATTAAGTCCACTAATAAATTTAAAAAAATAATTAATGCAGTGAACTACTTTTTTTAAATTACTTATTTACTGATCTCAGTTTTTAAAATTGTAACTTTGTTTTTGTCAAGATGATCTTATGATGAAACATTTCTTATTAAGCCTTACTAAAAGTTATATATCTAGGTGGATTGTACTTCTAATAGATATTTTTCTAGTTATAGTTTCTTTTCTATTTGCCTACTTTATAAGGTTTAACGCAAGTTTTGATTTTGATCTTTACAACTTAATAATCCAGCTTCCGGTAATAATTGTACTCTCTACGCTAAGTTTTATGTTAACAGGTTCCTTTAAAGGGATTATTAGGCATACAGGTATTAGAGATGTTTTTAACGTATTTTTAGGTGGTACGTTATTAGCTGTTATGACTATTTTTATTGTTTTTGCCAATAGAATAGTCAATGTATATGAAGGATTTACCATTCCAATATCAATTATAATAATCCATTATTTTGTCAATATATTTATATTAACACTTAGCAGGTTTGTATTGAAGGCCTTTTATGAGATTATTACTTCTGAGCTAAGTACTACTACGAATGTGTTAATATATGGAGCAGGTAGTTCAGGTACGTTAACCTATGGAGCTCTAAATAAAGATGCAAAAAGTAAATATGAGGTAATATCATTTATTGATGATGATAAAAATAAAATTAATAAAAGAATTGATAGGGTTCCAATAATTAACTTTGCAAGTGTAACACAACAATATGTTGAGAAGAACACGATTAAAGAAATAATAATCTCTATTCAACAAATTTCACCTAACAGGTTATTAGAAATTACAGATTATTTTTCTCCTCTAAACGTAAATATTAAAATTGTCCCTCCACTTTCTTCATGGATAAACGGGAGTTTAAATTCAAGTCAAATTCGTGAAATTAAAATAGAAGACTTATTAGATAGAGCTCCTATAATAATTAACAACCCTATACTAAATAGAGATTTAAACGATAAAGTAATTCTGGTTACAGGAGCTGCAGGTTCTATTGGAAGTGAAATTACAAGGCAATTAAGTAATTATGGTTTTAAGCAATTGATTTTAGTTGATCAAGCCGAATCACCTTTGTATGAATTGCAACAAGGTTTATTACAAGATAATGTAAAAAACATCTCAGTTATAGTTGCAGATGTTAGAGACTATAGTAGAATGAATACTATTTTTGAAGAATTTAAACCAAATAAAGTTTTTCATGCAGCTGCTTATAAACATGTTCCCCTTATGGAAGCATTTCCCTATGAAGCGGTGAAAATAAATGTTTTAGGAACAAAAAACATAGCAGATTTATCTTTAAAGTATGGAGTAGAGAGGTTTGTAATGATTTCTACAGATAAAGCAGTGAACCCAACAAATATTATGGGGGCAACCAAGAGAATTGCAGAAATGTATGTCTCTGCCTTAAGCGCAGAAAATTCCAAAACAATTTTCTCAATTACTCGTTTTGGAAATGTTTTAGGATCAAATGGCTCTGTAATTCCTCTGTTTAAAAAGCAAATAGAAAATGGAGGTCCATTAACCGTTACACATAAAGAGATTACTCGATTTTTCATGACCATTCCTGAAGCATGTAGCTTAGTGCTAGAAGCTGGGACGATGGGTGATGGAGGAGAGATTTACATATTCGACATGGGTGAGTCTGTAAGGATATTTGAATTAGCTAAAAAGATGATTCATCTATCTGGTTTGAAATATCCAGAAGATATAAATATAGAAATTTCTGGATTACGACCTGGAGAGAAGCTGTATGAAGAGCTATTAGCAGATCAAGAGAAAACAATTTCTACCTATCATGATAAAATTATGATAGCAAAAGCGATAAAAGTTGATGCGTTAAATGTAAAGTTGATGATTTATAACTTAAGAGATATTAGTGATACTTCAGATAAAGAAAAATTAGTTTGCTTGATGAAGCAAATAGTACCTGAATTTAAATCAAATAATTCGGAGTATGAAAAGTACGATAAGCTTGTTGTTAATACCTAAAATTTCCTATTTTCGCTGAAACTTTATTTTATGCTTAAGAAAAGTCTACTATTTTTATTTGTTATTGTTTTATCATCTTGTGTTTCAAAAAAGAAAGTTTTATATTTTCAAGATGAAGCAAAAACATCCTACTATAACACCACTAATTTTTCTTTAAAATTTAAAAAAGACGATTTATTAGCCATTAATATATCTTCGGTAAATTTAGAAGCTGTGAAACCTTTTAATTTACCAATCGTATCGTATGGTTTAGCTACAAATTCTGTTAATGGAACGCCTAAACAACAAAGTTATTTAATTGATTCGAATGGAGAAATTCAATTTCCAGTAATTGGTAAACTTAAATTAGCTGGTTTGACAAGAGTTGAGGTAATTGATTTAATTACAAAAAAAATAACCCCTTTTGTGAACGATGTTACCGTAAATGTTCAAATTTTGAATTTTAAAATTAATGTAATAGGTGATGTTAAAAGTCCAGGGACGTTTATAATAACTAATGAAAAAGTTAGAATTTGGGATGTGTTGGCATTGGCAGGAGATTTAAATATTTCGGGTGAACGTATCATTGAAATTAAGCGAGAAACTGAAAAAGGAATTGTAACTGGTTTTATCGATTTAAAATCGAATGACTTGTTTAATTCACCCTTTTATTATTTGCAGCAAAATGATATTGTGTATGTAAGACAAAACAATGCAAAATTACAGTCTGCTTCTTCTAATAAAAATACTGGATTATATATCTCAATAACATCTGTATTAATTACTTTAATTTCTATTCTAACTAGATAATATGCAAAACGATTATATTTCTCAAAAATTTGAAAATGATGATACGATAAATATTCGTGCAGAAATAGAAAAGTATTTATTTCATTGGAAATGGTTTGTGTTAGGAATGTTCCTTGCAATCATTTCGGCCTTTTTCTATTTAAGGTATTCTACATCTATTTATAGTGCCAAAACAGTAATTTTAATCAAAGAGAATAAAAAAGGCGGAATTTCTGCTGAAATGAAAACTTTTGAAGATTTAGGAATACTCGGAGGTTCAACCAATAATATAGATAATGAAATTGAGATTATAAAATCAAGAAAAATTATTGGAGAAGTAATTAAAAGCTTAAAATTAAATATTTCTTATTATACTACTGGACGCGTTAAAGAATCAGAATTGTATAATAGTACTCCGTATTTCATTAACTTTCTTTCTAAAGACTCACTTTTTAACACCATTGATACCACTTTTCAGGTATCAGCTATTGATAGAGAAAATTTCAATTTAATAGCGAGTGATGATTCAAAAACAGGCCCCTATCGTTTTGATACTGAAATAGAAAATAGATTGGGGAAGTTTAAAATCCATAAGAGAAAAGAATTTAAAGAGAATCCTGCTAATTCTAAAGTTGTTCGCATACAGTTTACATCAATCAATAGATTAATCGATGGGTATCAAAATTCCGTTAATATCGCTCCAGTCAATAAAAACTCCAGTGTTATAAACTTAACGATTAACAATCCTGTTAAAGAAAAAGCAGTTGA
>CAJXVT010000069.1 GCA_913062575.1 uncultured Flavobacteriaceae bacterium
ATTCAGTTAATCATCAATAAAGAATTAGGCTTAACCAAAAATGAGAATCCTATTCAAGGTTCATTTATTATTGAAGAACTAACAGATTTAGTTGAAGAAGCAGTATTAACAGAATTTGATAGAATTACCGAAAGAGGTGGTGTTTTAGGCGCGATGGAAACCATGTATCAGCGTTCAAAAATACAAGAAGAAAGTTTGTATTATGAAACACTAAAACATACAGGAGAGTTTCCAATTATTGGTGTAAACACTTTCTTAAGTTCTAAAGGATCTCCAACAGTACAACCTGCTGAAGTAATTAGAGCTACAGAAGAAGAAAAGCAATTCCAAATTAAAACAAAAGACTTATTGAATGCTGCAAATACAACTAAAGTAAAAGAGCAATTAGTAATTTTACAAGAAGCAGCTATTCAGAATGAAAACTTATTTGACAAACTGATGGAAGCAACTAAATTCTGTTCTTTAGGACAAATTACAGAAGCCTTGTTTAAAGTTGGTGGACAATATAGAAGAAACATGTAGAAGGCAATGCCTTCAGGTAATTTAAAAAGCCTCACAAATTGTGAGGTTTTTTTGCATCTATTTATTACTATTTTTTGTCTACTTGAGAAAATCATGACAAATCAACAACTAAAATCAGAATTCTACAGACAACTTCAATTAGGCAAAGAAGCTTTAATAAAGAAAGAATACTCAACTTCATTTTACCATTTAGAAAACGCACACATACTTGGTCAACAACATTTGTGGCGACATACACTTAGTCACTATTGGATGTTTGTATTTGGAATCAAAACCAAAAACGCAAAAGAAATAATAGGGCAAGTTTTTAGAATTATTGCTTCTCTCCTATTCACTTTAATTTGGGTTCCGAAGGGAAATACTGGCGGCACAAACATATCTCCAATCAAACCAATTCCAATTCGAAAAGAAATCCTGAAATATTTCTCAAAATAGTTGCATCTTTTTCGTACCTTTTTTGTCTATTAAGTGAACTTAAAATTTACTATTATGAAAAATCAATGTACTTGTAATTGCGACGGATGTAAAACAGGAAACTGTGCTAACTGCACTTGCGAAAATTGTTCTTGCAACAATTGTAATTGTTAACTAATAAATGTCATTTCGAAATGAGGAACGATTGAGAAATCTTATCTTAATAGTTTGAGATTCCTCCTCATACTTCGTTCGGAATGACTATTTTACTCCTATGACTACACAAAAAGTTTGGGCAAAATACGCCGATGACATCAAACGTTTTATCTTTAGTAAAGTAAAAGATGAAGCGGTTACGGATGATATATTGCAAGATTCGTTTATTAAAATTCATACAAAACTGCATACATTAAAAGATATCACGAAACTAAAATCGTGGTGTTTTACAGTTGCAAGAAATTCTATACTAGACTATTTCAAATCGAGTAACAAAACGTTTGAGTTTGCAAATTTCGAATCTGAAACAGTGCCTGAAGAGAATGTACACACAGAGAAAGATTGCTTGCGCGGAATTCTACAAAATTTACCTAAAAAATATAGAGACCCTTTGTTTTTATCAGACATTAAAGGATTAAAACAACAAGAAGTCGCAGAACAATTAAAACAAACACTGTCTACAACAAAATCTCAAATTCAGCGTGCCAGAAAACTCATTGCACAAGGTTTTATGGATTGTTGTGGTTATGTATTAAATGAGGACGGAAAACTAGTTGGTGAAATTCAAGATAAAGATGACTGCAAGGTTTGTACTTAATAAATCTTGCAGTCAAAATAATATTCTATGAAGGTTAGTTTTTAATTCCGGGCTGTTTTAATTTCCAATTGGTTTTTGCTTTCTCTTTATCTACCATTTTCTTTACATCGGCTAGTAAACGTTTTGCGTCATAGATAATTCCGTCTTTAATAGTATACTTCACGCCACCAACACGAACTACTTCATTGTCTTTTGTCAATTTAATCGCTCCTGTTCCGTAGAGTACTTTTAAGTTTACCAATGGATTTTCTTCTACAATTACAAAATCGGCTAATTTACCTATTTGCACAGAACCTATTTTATCATCCCAACCTAATGCTTCTGCACCATTTAAGGTAGCTGCTCTAATTACTTCTAACGGATGAAATCCTGCTTCTCGTAATAATTCGAGTTCTCTAGCGTATGCAAATCCATACAATTGATAAATAAACCCAGAATCTGTACCAACAGTAACTCTACCTCCTCTATTTTTATATTCATTTACAAAAGTCATCCATAATTGGTAATTCTTTTTCCATTGCACTTCTTGTTCTGTTCCCCAAAAATGCCAATAACTACCATGACTAATTTTACTTGGCTCGTAAAACTTCCATAGAGAAGGCATCGTATAATCTTCATGCCATTCTGCTCTACGTGCTCTTTGCAAGTCTCTACTTGCTTCGTAAATATTAAAGGTTGGATCTAGTGTAAAATCTAAACTCAATAACTCATTCATTACCTTATTCCAATGTTTTGAATATGGTTTTGCGGCTTGCGCCCACAATTTCCCCGCTTCTTCAAAACGGTGCTGTTCATTTTGGTAATTATAATCCAACGGATAGTTTTGCACCGTTCTATCTTCAAATAATGCTTCTGGTAAGCCATACCAATGCTCCATGGAAGTCATTCCAGCTCTAGCAGAATGCAATACATTCCAACGCGCAACACTTAACTGAGCGTGATGCGCAGTAGATCTCAATCCTAATTTTTTATTCTCAGCAATTGCTGCTGCCATTATTTCTGGTTCAGCACCAAAAAACTTAATTCCGTCTGCACCATTTTTCGCATTCATTCGTACCCAAGATCTAGCTTCCTCTGCTGTTGTAATTGTTTTCTTACTTCCAGAACCAAAACCTGAATATTCAAATATTCTTGGAGCAACAATTTTATTGGCAGCGCTTTGACGTTTTAGCTTCATCGCATTACGGCCACTTGGTTGTCTGATGGTTGTAATTCCATGTGCCATCCATAATTTAAAAACGTATTCTGGACTTGCTCCTTGCGATGCACCTCCAATATGGCCATGCATATCAACAAAACCAGGCAACAAATACATACCATTTGCATCTAATTCTTTTCCTCCTCTTTTTAATTTCGGTCTTCTCTTTTCATTGATTTTCACGCCAGGATAGCCAACAATTTGCATTTTTACAATGGTATTGTTTTCCACAACAATATCCATAGGGCCACGAGGCGGAGAACCATCTCCATTAATCAACATAGCACCTCTAATTATTAATTGTGAATGTGGTCCGTCTCCCAAATATTTTTTTTGAGAAAACCCTTGAAAACTAAAGATGAATGCAAAGATTAGTAGTAATTTTTTAGTCATTATAATCTGCTTTGTTGGTTGTTAATTTAAAATTTATTACCGAAGAAAAGTGCATTTAAAAACAACTTATTGGTCCCGTACCAAGCACCTCTAAAGTTTGGATTGTCTGCAAACAGCACTGCTCTACCTCTACCAATTGGACTCACAATTAATGAGGCAGATGGTTTGATAAATGTATCCAAATTCTTTTGTGTGATAAATCCATCTATATGTGGATTCTTTGAATACTTAGCTACTGTTGCATATGCATTTTTACTTGGTGCTAAAAACACCATGTTATTTTTATAAATAGGAAGTTTTTCGGTTCTATACCCAAATCCTAAAGGATGTGTAATATCTAAATCTACTTCTAAAATGATGCCTCCAACTCGATCTCTACCTCTATGTTCTCCAGCATCAACGTAGGGCAATCTTTTGGTTGGTTTTTTTTCTTTTGATTTTGATTTTTTAGTCAAACTTTCTTTCACCATTTTTTTATCAATCATCCATTTAGATGCTCTAGCAATGGTTACAATTGTATTCCCTTTAGAAACCCAGTTTTTTAATTTTTGTCGTTGTACAGAATCTAGTTGACTATAACTTCCAGAAACAAGTACCAATGTGTTGTATTTATCAAAATTAGCTCTTCTAAAACTCGCCATTCTAATTTTTGTAATTGGCATATCAACACGTGTATCTAATAAATGCCACACTTCTCCTGCTTCTAAAGAACTTACACCATCACCAATCAACATGGCTACTTTTGGTTTACTCAGTACTCTAAAATTATTAGACCCTAAATCAATTCCTTTGATACTATAACCACTATTGGTTCCAAAAATAGGAACATTATATTTGGCTTGTGCATCTGAAACAATCTGATACACTTCTGCGCTCGATTTCTTCTGTTTGCTTATCGGAATTAATAAACTTCCATAATTAAAACTTTTATTTCCGATTGATGTATGTATTGTAAATGGTTTAAATGCTGTTGCTACTTTTAAGCCTTTTGATTGCATATAATACAAGGCCGCAGGCGAATTATAATCGTCCCAATCAATGATATATGCGTAGTTTGCTTTTTGGATTTTTGAATTGTTTATGATGCCATCAGTAGAAGTGATCTCTGTTCCTAATTTCACAGATTTCAATCCTTTATATTTCATATTATAGAAATTAGCAACACTCCAAGCAGAAGCATCATAATACACACTATCGCTATATTTACGGTAGGTTTCGAACATGGTTTGCACCATTCTATGTTGTGGTTGTTTTAACGGCACCACAAACTTGTTTTCTTTTTTGTAAACTTTAATTTTATGTGTTAGCAATTGCTTAACAAAAGCCTTGTTACGATTCATATCAAAATCATCTCCAAATTCATAACCTGCAAAACCACTTTTTGCTTTTTTCTTTACAGCTGATTTGAAGAAGTTCTGTTGGTATTTTCTCAAATACGCTTTATTTTCAACAGAAGCTTTTATGGTTGCAATACTTGATGTATACTGATTTCTAATTGTAAATGCAAAAGTTATTTTACCGTAATTAGTATCTTGAACATGCCCTCTAGAACTTGCTTGCTCAAACAACAATGCCAATCCTCCTTGCAAATCTGGATATGAAGACCCATAACCAGGATAGGTTCCATCAAACGATTCTTTTGTATAGTAAAAAGACCCTATTTTATCTAAAGCATTGGCGAAATATGGTGCAAATAAATTGTTTAAATCTTCGTAATTCTCTTTTGGCATAATTGGATCTAAAGAACCTATTGGCTTCATTGGCTCAAAAAAGTAATGACTATTGGTTCCCATTTCATGGAAATCTGTCACCACATTTGGATACCAATCATGTGTCCATTTTAATTTCCCTTTACTTTCTGGATGCACTGCCAACAACCAATCTCTATTCAAATCGAACCAATAATGATTTGTTCTTCCTCCAGGCCAAGCTTCGTTATGCTCTGCATCTGTATTATCAGACACTAATTGCTTTGCTTGATATGAATTTGCCCATTGTGTATGTCTATCTCTTCCATCGGGATTAATAGTTGGATCAATAAAAACCACCGATTTGTTCAAGTAATTTTTCACCTCAGCGCTATTTGACGCCACCAATGTATATGCTGTCAATAATGCAGCTTCTGAACTCGAAGGTTCATTTCCATGAACATTATATCCCAACTGAATAATAACAGGAACTTCATCGTAGTTCTTAGGCTTTAGCTTTGGATTTACAAATTGTAAATGTTTCGATTTTATAGACGCTAAATTGGTTAAATTCTCAGGAGATGTTACCGTAAACATAACCAGTTTACGATTTTCATGCGTTTTTCCATAGATTTCTAAAGAAGCTCTGTCAGAAACTTCTGCTAGTTTGGTTAAATACGCAACAATTAAATCGTGTCTTGTGTGCTGTTCTCCAATTGGATATCCTAAAAAGGCTTCTGGAGTTGGAATGTTTGAGTTAAATGGTGCTTGATTTTTAAAAAAATAATCTTGCGCAGAAATTGAACTTACCATGATACATGCGCATATCAGAGTAAATAGGTGTTTGGTTCGTTTCATTAGGATAGTTTTGAATAATCTAACCTAAAAATAGCAATAATTTTTTAGTAAAAAACTGACTTAGAGAACATTTAACATTAATACATCAAACTATCGTCTTCTCTTTTTCTTTTTTGGAGCTCTAGAAACCTTATTCTTACGTTTATTGAATGGCACAGGAACTGCGTCATCAAAAGTATTCTTTGTTTCTTGTGCTTTTTTGTTCTTTTTCCAAGAATTAGTATCTGGCAATAAGACTTTTAATAAATCTTGTCTTCCAACTTTGTTCAATGTATTACGAATCCAATCTTTGTTTTCCTTTTTATACCAAAAGAAAAATTTATGTTGATCTTCACGCTCCTTTTTTGTTTTAGGAGTCTTAGTTGGTTTTAGTGTATATGGATGATACCCAGAATAATAAATTACAGTTGCTACAGTCATTGGCGTAGGAGTAAAACCTTGTACTTGTTCTAACTGAAAGCCCATGTCTTTAGTTTCTGCAGCTAAATTAGCCATATCTTCTACTTCACTTGCAGGGTGACTAGAAATAAAATAAGGAATTAATTGAAGGTTTAATTTCTTCTTAATATTGATTCTATCAAAGCGCTTTTTAAACATATGAAAATATTTAAAAGAAGGCTTACGCATCAATTTTAATACAGGATCTGATGTATGTTCTGGAGCTACTTTTAATCGCCCAGAAACATGTTTTGTCATTACCTCTTCTGTATATGCATCCAGTTCTTTTGGATCTGCATTTTTATTGAATTCAGGCACTAACATATCATGTCTAATTCCACTTCCAATAAATGATTTTTTAATCTTTGGATGCTTATCAACTGCTTGATACAATTCCGTTAAAGGTTTGTGTGACGTATCTAAATTAGAACAAATCACAGGAGAAATACAAGATGGCGCAACACATTTATCACAGATAGATTGAATCTTTCCTTTCATCTGATACATATTTGCAGATGGACCTCCAATGTCAGATAAATTACCTTTAAAATCTGGCATATTTGCCACTTTATCTACTTCCCTAAGCACAGATTCTTGACTTCTACTAGCAATGAATTTTCCTTGATGTGCAGAAATAGTACAAAAACTACATCCACCAAAACAACCTCTGTGAATATTGATAGAAAACTTGATCATTTCAAACGCAGGAATTGGTCCACGCTTGTTATATTTTGGGTGCGGTAAACGCGTAAAAGGTAAATCGAAAGATCCATCAATTTCCTTTTCCGTCATGGTTGCACATGGTGGATTGATCACCAATGTTTTCCCATCTACATCTTGTAATATTCTTCTTGCTTTTAATTTATTAGATTCTTGTTCAATCACTTTAAAATTAGAAGCAAATGTTTTTTTATC
>CAJXVT010000070.1 GCA_913062575.1 uncultured Flavobacteriaceae bacterium
AACTTAAAAGAAATACGTAACAGAATAACATCTATTGGTTCTACCATGCAGATTACTAGTGCCATGAAAATGGTATCAGCTGCTAAGTTGAAAAAAGCACAAGATGCAATTACGGCAATGCGCCCATATTCATCTAAGTTAACCGAGTTGTTGCAAAGTTTAAGCGCTACTTTAGATAGCGATGCTGGAGGAGATTACTCTAACCAAAGAGAAGTTTCTAAAGCTTTAATCGTTGTTGTTACATCTAATAGAGGATTGTGTGGTGGATTTAATTCATCTGTTGTTAAAAAAACAATAAAGACAATTGAATCTAACTATACAAACACAACTGTAGATCTCCTTACAATTGGTAAAAAAGGACATGGTGTTTTATCAAAAACATACAATGTTATCGAGAATAATAACGAAATTTTTGACGACTTAACCTTTGATAATGTTGCTGTTATTGCAGAAAAACTAATGAGTTTATTTGTTGATGGTTCTTACGATAAAATTGAAATTGTTTACAATCAATTCAAAAATGCTGCAACGCAAATTGCAATGGTTGAACAATTTTTGCCAATCAAACCAATAGAGCAAGAAAATGCTAATGTAAATTTGGATTATATTTTTGAGCCATCTAAAGAAGAGATTGTATTGGCATTGATTCCTAAGTCATTAAAAACACAATTGTACAAATCTATTAGAGATAGTTTTGCTTCAGAACATGGCGCTCGTATGACTGCAATGCACAAAGCAACTGATAATGCTACAGATTTACGTGATGAGTTATTATTAACATACAACAAAGCACGTCAGGCAGCAATTACCAACGAGATCCTTGAGATTGTAGGTGGAGCTGAGGCATTGAAAAGCTAAAACAGTTAAAAAATATATAGTTAAAAAAGAGCTTATCAAATTTGATAAGCTCTTTTTTTTTGTAGATTGGCATATCATTTGAAATACAATACGTATAAAATAAACATCTATGAAAACGATAAAATTACTCTTCTTATTTAGTATTGCATTAAGTTTTTCTAATTGCAGTACTATAAAATTGACAGAATCAGCACCTTTTAACGTTCATGGAGCAACGTATTACAATTGGATTGGTGGCCAACCAGGTGTTCGTGGAACCAATCTTATTATAGGTGTTAATAATCATAAAGAAGTAACTTTTAAGAGCATCTATTTTAAAAATAAAAAAGTAAATTCGAGTTTAGAACGTAGAAAAGGTAAGGTGTATGTAATTGCAAATATTTCGACTTCTACCAGAGATCAGATCAAAGATATAATTGAGTCACCAACTAAGAAAAAGACTAAAGCTTTAGAAAAGAAAATGGATATTCCTTTTCAACTAAAATCAAACGAGGCTGTTGTTGAATATATGGTAGGCAAGAAAATATTTTATTATAAAGTGAAAAACATTAAAAAAACTGAATCTGTTTTTTATCCATAAAAACAAGGCCTTCCAAGAAATTTTAAAAGCAACCAAACTGGTTGCTTTTTTTTTGGCACGTAATTTGAAAATGCATATTCATAACCATTAAATAAAGCATATGAAATCAGTAAAATTACTTTTAATACTTTTTATAACAGGAGCTGTTTTCAATTCATGTACACTTGTAGAAGATGATTATATCTATGAAATTTCTTTAGAAGAAGTACTTACAGAATACGATTTATGGTACATAGATTATCACAGAACAACTGGAACTGGAGACATCCCTTTTTTATCTAAAGCATTTACCGTTTCGTTTTTTAATGGACACATGTATGCAAACAACAATATTGCAGATATTGGAATTACAGGAAATGGATTGGGAATTGAGGTAGGAAACTATACTACATTTAATGAGTATTTAGAAACCTTTCATGATTTAGATGGAGCCTATGATTTTGATGTAACTCAGATTTCAGCAAATGAGATAAAAATTGAAGATACCTATAACAACGTTTCGTATTACTTAGTTGGTTATCAAAGAAACAGTTTTGATTATGATAAATTATTTTACGAGAACATTGAGTACTTCTTGCAAGAATATGTAGCCTGGGAAAAAACAGATACAAGCATCTCTGGAGCAATCAACCCATTTGATGAAGAAAACTTCTTGCAATTTACACCAGAAGATAACACAACATTTTATGCTTCAAAAGATTCTTTTGGCACAAATATTGATGTAATTAATTGGGGTTTTGTAGGTGGATATGAAATATATGATGTTCAAGATTATGAAGACCTAAAGATTTTAACACTTAATTATGATAACGGTGACAATGAGGAGTTTGAGTTAAGCGTTATCAATGATAGTAAAATTAGTTTGTTCCATGTAAGTTCTGAAACAACTTACGAGTTTAACGGAAGAGGTTTTATTCAATTCTTAAAAGGAGGGAAAGCAAAACCAAGTGTAAGGAATACTGGAAGAAAGCGAACTAAAATAAAGAGAGAAACGAAAGTTAGAAAATATTTAAAATAAAGTTTGGTTAGTTGATTTTTAGTTGGTTGTTAAACCAACCGACTAAAATAAGCCGCTCTAGAGGTAGAGCGGTTTTTTAATGCCTATAAGTTTTGTTTTTAACCTTTACCCAATTATCTTTAACCAAAACAAAACCCAATGAGCTTAACTGCATTTATAACTGGCGCTACTTCAGGAATTGGAAAAGCAACAGCAGAGCTGTTTGCTAAAAATAACATTCGTTTAATACTTTGTGGTAGAAGAAAAGAGCGCTTAGAAGCGCTTCAATCAGAATTAAGTAAACTTACAGATGTAACAACCTTGCAATTCGATGTTAAAAACAGAAAAGATGTTTTTAAAGCAATCTCGTCTCTTCCAAGAGAATTTAGTGACATCGATATTTTAATAAATAATGCAGGAAACGCACATGGCTTAAGCTCTATACAAGAAGGAGATATTGATGACTGGGATGCGATGATAGATATCAACGTTAAAGGGTTGTTATATGTGTCAAAAGCAATCATTCCTAAAATGACGGAAAGAAATAGTGGTTTTATTGTGAATATAGGCTCTGTAGCGGCAAAAGAAGTATATCTAAACGGAAACGTGTATTGCGCCTCAAAACACGCTGTAGACGCCTTAAATAAGGCTATGCGAATTGATTTAAACAAATATAACATTCGTGTTTCTGCAATTCATCCAGGAGCCGTAGAAACAGAATTTTCTGACGTGCGTTTTAAAGGCGATACAGAAAAAGCAAAAACGATGTATACTGGTTATAAAGCATTACAAGCAGAAGATATTGCAGATGTAATTCATTTTGTAGTTACACGTCCTTATCATGTAAATATCGAAGATTTAATTGTGTGTCCTACTGCTCAAGCAAGTGCAACAATTGTGAACAAGAACTAATTGTATGAGGAACTATTCAAGGATTATTTCGGGTTGCATGTCATGGGGAAATTGGGGAAAACAATTTTCTATTGATGAAATGACGAAGCAATTAGACCGTACTTTAGAAGTAGGCATTACTACTTTTGACCATGCAGATATTTACGGAGATTATACAACAGAAACGCAATTTGGTAAGGCTTTTAAACAAAGTAAAATACAGAGAGAAGATATTCAGTTGATTTCTAAATGCGGAATTCAATATGTTGGTAATACAAGAAGTAATAAAATAAAGCATTACAATTATAGTAAAGAATATATTTTGTGGAGTGTTGAACAATCGTTAAAAAACTTACAAACTGATTATTTGGATTTGTTACTCCTACACAGACCAAGTCCATTAATGCATCCAACAGAGATTAACGAAGCAGTTTCGAGATTGCAATCAGAAGGGAAAATTAAGAATTTTGGAGTTTCTAATTTTACTCAATCACAAATGGATTTGATTGAAACTAAAAATGCAATCAACGTAAATCAAATAGAGTTTTCATTAACAAAAAACTCTGCAATGCTTGACGGAACTTTAGATGCAATGACAGTTCGTGGAATTACTCCGATGAGTTGGAGTCCGTTAGGAAGCGTTTTTAAAGAAAAAACAGAGCAAACTACAAGAGTTAGAGCTGTATTAAAAGAGCTTGGTGAAAAATATAACGCAACAGCCGATCAACTATTATTGGCTTGGGTATTAAAACACCCTTCAAATATTCATCCAGTTATTGGTACGACTAATAACAAACGAATTTTAAACGCACAAAGTGCCTTAGAAATTGATTTTGAACTAGAAGATTGGTTTGAGCTTTTAGGGGTTAGTGAAGGACATAAAGTTCCGTAAAAAAGAAATAATGATTAACAAGAGGCTTTTAATTAAAAAATTACTTTCTCATAATGATGAGAATAGTTTTTATGATAAAAAGCAAAAACTATCATTACATAACAAAGAGGGAAAAGCAAAGTTTATCAAGCACATTTGCGCCTTGTCTAATTCCAATCCAACCAGTAATTCATATATTATCATTGGTATTGAAGATGAGGAAAATAAGATTATTGGTGTAGATTTTTTTGATGATAGTAAGATTCAGAATTTAGTAAACGCCTACTTAGCAAACCCTCCAAAAATACAATACGAAAATGTAGCGTTTCCGAGTTTACCACGCCACAAAGTAATCGGTTTGGTTACTATTTCTCCTAATAACAACATCACTTCACTTGCAAAAAACTCTTGGAAGTATAAATTAGGATCTGTTTTTTTTAGACGGGGAAGTAACTCGATGCCTGCGTATGGAGATTTTGAACTCAAAAATACCAATCAAACTATTGTAGCCGCAATAGAGAAAAATGCAAGTAACAATATCGAGTTAACCCTTGATGGAGTCTTTGATTTTATGGAGAGTCATAAAACAGCATACAATCCGCAATACAAAGTCTTTAAAGAGCAGTTTGTATTGTGTTGGGCAGGAAAGAAGACATGGTTTAATAATGAAGAGTTCTTTTCTAGAGTTGATATTGAATTGATAAATGAGCAAGTTCAATTATTTTTTTCAGCTTTAGATGAAGTACAAATCAGTTACAACTCAAATTCTTTTATTGTTACAGAACACATTTTGTTGGGTATTGATAAAGAAGAAAAACACTATCCTTTAGAAAAAACCATTATCAATTTTAAAGACAATGGCAAGCACGATATTGTAAAAGAGTTTTTATTTACACCACCAAAATTTGATACTGAAGTTATTAGCCATGTTTATACGAATAGCAACAGTATCGTTTCTAAAATAGAGAAAAGCGAATCACTTTCTGTTACAGAACATGAAGATGTAATGCGATTACCTACAAACTATTTAATTTGCTACCTACATGGGTATTTCGATGCTCCAAATCAATTGCGCAAGGCAAAAGAATATATTAAAAACACCGCAGAAGAAAGTACTTATGTTAAGTACAAGCAAGCCATGCGTGTGTTGCGTAAAGTAAAGTATAGTTAAGATATTTCGCTAACGTTTAGTATAAGAGCAGTAGCGGATTAAAACGCATTTACTTTTGGGTAATAATATACTTAATTAAATGCAAAAACGGTTTGGATTTAAACCCAAACCGCTATTACTTTTGTATATTGTTGTAAACCGTTATTCTTATTATTTCGATTTTATTTGAGACATTACACCCATAAAATCCTCTAAATGCCAAGTCTTATCAATCTTACCTTCTTTATTGAAATGATGTAAGTCGAAAGCATTAATTTCAACAATTTTATTTGTTGCTGGAATCCCAAAAACAGGACCAGAATTTTTCATTTTAATATCGCTACGAACAAATACTAGGTCTCCATCTACTAAAATGTGTGATGAAGATTGTTTTAGATTAGAAAACATGCTAGCAAAGCCTTTTGCGTGTTTTATAAAGCCTTTAATATCTGGTGTTTGTCCAGGGTCTGATGGGTATTGCGTATAGTTTGGAGCTAAAATTTGAGACAAAACGGACATGTCTCCATTTTCAAATACTCTATAAAACTTTTCTATAACATCTAATTTTTGCTGTCTTTCCGTTTTCAAATTAGAGACATACTCTTCTACAGCATTTTGTCTTTCTTTTTCTAAATCTATGGTATTTGTATTGCATGAAGAAAATAAAACTAAAAGTATTAATACTGTATAGAAATGCTTCATTTTGTTTTTCATAATTTTCATTTTATTGTTTTTGTTTTAGTTATATTTGTACTTATTGGTACAAATGTATGGTTTTGTACCTGTAGGTACAAATAAAATAATACAATTATGCCAAAAACTGAATTGTTTGATAAAAAAATAGCTATCGAAAAGGCTATGAACTTATTTTGGTCTCAAGGATATAGAGGAACTTCTATTACGGATTTGACCAATCTAATAGGTATTGGAAAAGGAAGTTTTTACAATACATTTAAGAGCAAAAGAGCTTTATTTGAGCAATGCATAAATGTTTATAGAACAAATAGTATAAATGGGATAAATGAAATTTTAAGAAATGAAAAAGAAGTAAGCAAAGGCTTGCAGAAATTTTTAAATTTGAACCTAGAATATGCTATTAATGACCCTGAACATAAAGGGTGTTTTTTAACAAACACATGTACAGAGCTATGTTCTACTGATGATGCTATTACTAAATCTATGAATGAGCATTACGAATTAATGAAAGTTATAATAATTGATTATTTATCAAATGAGAGCGATTTAAGTGTGGATAAAAACGAACGTATAGCCAATGTTATTATCACGTTTTTTATAGGAATGACAGTAAAAGTAAAGCTTCAGAAAAACAGAAACCAAATTACCGAATCAATTAAATTACTTACTCAATCTTTGTTTTAAATGATTTACAATTAGATGATATGAGTTGTTTCAATTACTTATATCAGAAGTTAGCGAAGTTATATTTATTCGGTTACCAAGTCAATAAGGAAATACACCTGTTTTATAAAAACTAAAAAACCACGCAAATTGCGTGGTTTTTCTATATTCTTAAGAATCTAATTAGAATAATTAAATGTTATAAGTCAAACTTAATTCCTTGCGCTAATGGCAATTCATCAGAGTAATTAACAGTATTTGTTTGTCTTCTCATGTATACTTTCCAAGCATCAGATCCAGACTCACGTCCACCACCAGTTTCTTTTTC
>CAJXVT010000071.1 GCA_913062575.1 uncultured Flavobacteriaceae bacterium
GGATTGAATATTTTTAGAGTTCCTACTTTTATTTTTTACAAAGACGGAAAAGAAATTGGACGTTACGTAGAATATGCTAGAGTGTCTTTAGAAAAAGACATGCTACAAATCTTAACAGGTAAAGATTACAAACATTCTTACGATCATTCTAAATAATATATGATACCAAAAGACCATTTAATTATTGCCATAGATTTTGACGGAACTATTGTAGAAGACGCATACCCAAAAGTCGGTAAACCTCTGACTTTCGCTATTGAAACCATCAAGAAGCTACAATCAGAAGGTCATCGATTAATTTTATGGACTTACAGAAACGGCAGAAAACTACAAGAAGCGGTAGATTTTTGCACTGAAAACGGAATTGAATTTTACGCCGTTAACAAAAACTATCCTGAAGAAGAGTTTGACGGGAAAATTAGCCGTAAAATTCATGCCGATTTATTTATTGATGATAGAAATGTTGGTGGATTTTTAGGTTGGACAGAGATCTATAAACTCATTTTTAATTACGAACCAGAAGCGCCTAAAAAGAAAGGATTATTCTCTTTTTTTAAAAAATCATAGCTCCTAAGTTCTATTTTATTGCATCAAAATAACTTCTTTCTATAGATTCCCTAAAGTCTGGATGCGCAATATTTACCAACTCTTTTACACGTTGTTTTATAGTCTTACCATATAAATTAGCAACACCATATTCTGTGACTACATACTGTACATGGGCTCTTGTTGTTACAACACCTGCCCCAGGTTTTAAAAACGGTGTAATTCTACTAATTCCTTTACTGGTAACTGATGGCAACGCAATAATTGCTTTCCCTCCTTCACTTAATGATGCTCCTCGGATAAAATCCATTTGACCACCAACTCCAGAATACATGTTATTTCCAATTGAGTCTGCACAAACCTGACCAGTTAAATCAACTTCAATTGCAGAATTAATTGCGACCATTTTAGGGTTTTGTTTTATTATAGAAACATCATTTGTATAATTTGAAGCTCTCATTTCTATAAAAGGATTATCATCTACATAATCATACAGTTTTTGAGAACCAATTAAAAAAGTTGCTAGAGCTCTGCCTCTATTTACAGTCTTATAATTGCCATTAATTACATTTTTTAAAATCAAATCAATAACTCCGTCAGAAAACATCTCAGTATGCAATCCTAAATCTTTATGATTTCCTAATCTAGACAATACTGCATTTGGAATACTACCAATTCCCATTTGCAAAGTACTTCTGTCTTCAATTAAACCTGCAACATGGTTTCCTATCCTATTTTCAATATCTGTAGGTGGCGCCATTTCATGACCAGGCAATTGATCATCACACTCAACAAACGTATCAATTTCTGATACATGAATAATTCCTGCACCAAAAGTTCTTGGCATATTTTTATTTACCTGAGCAATCACAAACCTGGCATTCTCTATTGCTGCTAATGTTCCTTCTACAGAAACACCTAAAGAACAATACCCGTGTTTATCTGGAACAGAAACATGAATTAAAGCAACATCAAGATCGATGATATTTCGCTTAAACAACATTGGCAATTCACTTAAAAATACCGGAGTATAAGAACCGTTTCCAGCTTTTAATGTATGACGAACATTTTTCCCTATAAAAAAAGAATTGATATGAAAACTATCTCTATATTCTGGGTTTGCATACGGTGCACCTCCTTCTGTATGTAAATGACAAACCTCTACATTCCTTAACTCCTCATGTCTTGCAGACATGGCATTAATTAATTGTTGTGGTGCTGCTGCAGCTGCTTGTATATATACTCTATTGTTCGAATCTATAATTTTTACAGCTTCTTCTGCTGTTACTGATTTATACATAATTTTTGGTTTTTATGACTGTATAAATTTACAGACAGTAACAAGTTTAAAAGCTGTCAAAAGTCATGTTTTAGAACTTTTTTTCTCTTATTAATAATTCCGTTTTTTAAAGTATCTTTGCGCTTTAATTATCCACAATAAATGATTCAAATAAAAACTTTAGAAGAAATCGAATTGATGCGCGAAAGTGCTTTAATTGTTTCAAGAACTTTGGGGTTACTGGCAAAAGAAGTAAAACCTGGGGTTACCACTTTACAATTAGATAAAATTGCTGAAGAATATATACGTTCTCAAGGTGCAATTCCTGGTTTTTTAGGATTGTATGATTTTCCAAATACACTTTGTATGAGTCCAAATGCTCAAGTAGTACATGGATTTCCTACTAAAGAGCCGTTGATTGAAGGTGATATTATTTCTATTGATTGTGGTGCCTTGAAAAATGGTTTTTATGGAGATCATGCCTATACTTTTGAAGTTGGAGAAGTTGCGCCTGAAACGAAAAAACTGTTGGACGTAACCAAGCAAAGTTTATACGAAGGAATAAGAGAACTAAAAGCAGGAAACCGTGTTGGTGATGTTGGTTTTGCGATTCAAAATTATGCAGAAAAGCATGGTTATGGAGTTGTAAGAGAATTAGTTGGACATGGATTAGGAAGAGTAATGCACGAAGATCCAGAGATGCCAAATTATGGTAAAAGAGGAAGAGGTAAAAAGTTTGTAAACGGAATGGTTGTGGCTATTGAACCGATGATTAATATGGGAACTCATAAAATTAACCAATTAAAAGATGGTTGGACAATTTTAACTAGAGATGGAAAACCAAGTGCACATTTTGAGCATGATGTTGCTATTATTGATGGAAAACCAGAAATCCTTTCTACTTTCCAATATATTTATGAAGCATTAGGAATTACTTCTGATGAAGAAAATGAATTCAGACAAAAAGAATTTATACTATAATTATGCTACAAATCTCTGACATTCCATCAAAAGAAATTCTACCTGGTTTTGTAGCTAGATTTATTCATACCGAATCGAATACAATTGGTTTTGTTGAAATTAAAGCCGGTGGAGAACTTCCAGAACATGCCCATCATCATACACAAACCACTCAAGTTACTGAAGGGAAACTGCAACTTACTATTAATGGTGAAACTACAATATATGAACCAGGAATGATTGCAATAATACCTTCAAATATTCCTCATTCTGCAAAAGCATTGACAGATTGTAAAGTAACTGATATCTTTTCTCCAGTTAGAGAAGACTACAAATAATTAGCTTTTGAAAACAATTTTCAAATTTTTTCTAAACTTATTTCCAAGGCCTTTATTAATAAAGTTAAGTTATTTGGTTAGACCAATTATTGCATTGTTTTTAAAAGGAAATCGGTTTACAGATCCTATTGACGGAAAGAGTTTTCGAAAATTTTTACCTTATGGTTATGGAAAGCAAAGAGAAAATGCCTTATCTCCAAGTACACTTTCTTTAGAGAGA
The DNA here is from genome assembly GCA_913062575.1 of uncultured Flavobacteriaceae bacterium. GTDB lineage: Bacteria > Bacteroidota > Bacteroidia > Flavobacteriales > Flavobacteriaceae > Polaribacter. Next base: position 3,344 of record CAJXVT010000071.1, read on the forward strand.
CATCGATTGCTATGGCTATACTTACAAGATGAAACCGACTTTTTTACTACTCAAAAAAAAGTATTACACATGGCTCCAGAGCAATGTTTTTTACCTCTTTTCAGAAAACAGAAAAACCTAGACTATACAACTGCAGATTTATATTCTCCTATTGCAGATGTAAAAGCAGATATCTGCGATTTACCTTTTGAAGATAATACTTTTGATGTTGTTTTTTGCAATCACGTACTAGAACATATTACTGATGACACAAAAGCCATGCAAGAGCTCTATCGAGTTTTAAAACCTGGCGGAATGGGAATCTTTCAAATACCGCAAGAGTTAAGTAGAGCTGCAACTTTTGAAGACGATACAATTACAGATCAAAAAGAACGCGCTAGAATATTTGGACAGTATGATCATGTACGTGTATATGGAAGAGATTATTTTGACAAGCTACGTTCTATAGGTTTCAATGTTGAAGAAGTAGATTACACAAAAAAAATCGCTCCACAGATGGTAGAACGATTTTGTTTAGCTAAAGGCGAAATTTTACCTGTATGTTTTAAATAGGTTGCTTCTAGTAGTTTTTCAATTCTTGTAATTCCCCTTTTTCATCAGCATAAATAAGCACTACTTTTAAATGCTTGTATTTTTTTAAAAACGCTGTTGTTTTTTCCAATCCCATTGCCATAAAAGCAGTTGCATATGCATCTACATCTGCACAATCAGATTCAGAAATTACAGAAGCACTTAACAAATTACTTTCAGTTGCAAACCCTGTGGTTGGGTTTACTGTATGCACATACTTCTTACCCTCTTTAGTAATTCTAAACTTTCGGTAATTACCAGAAGTTGCCATAGATTCATTCTTCAATTCAATGGTAGTTTGGATAGATTGGGTACCATCTACGTTTGGCTTTTCTATTGCGACTCTCCAAAATTTATCTTTTTTATTTTTTCCTTTTGCTCTAATCTCTCCTCCAATTTCAACTAAATAATTATCAATGTTATTACGTTCTAAAAAACGCCCTATTACATCAACTCCAAAACCCTTCGCAATCGAATTAAAATCCAAATAGATTCCTGAAAATTGTTTTTGAATTTTGTTCTCTTTTAATTGAACCTTATCAAGACCAACAAATTGCATCATTTTTTGAACCTCAACACTATCGATATTCTTTTTTGCTTCTTTGGGACCAAAGCCCCAAGCATTCACTAAGTTACCTACTGTTGGATCAAAATACCCATTCGTTTCTGTATAAATACGTTTTGACTTCTCAAGTACTTCTTTAAACAAATCATCTACAACAACTGTTGTATCACCAGCATTAATCTTAGAAATATCTGAAGTAGGAATATATGTAGAAAGTGATTTATTCATCGTATAAAACAAATCATCTATACCTTTTTGAAAGTCGCTTTTTTTAGTATCGAGGTAGGTAATATGATAGGTTGTTCCAAAAACAAATCCCTCTAATTTAATTGTTTGCGGCTTATTTTCTGTTATACAAGAATGTAAAGCAAGAACAAAAAGCAGTAAATAGTATTTTTTCATCACTAAATTTTAAGAGAAAACAAAGGTACAGTATAAAATATTCATAAAGTCATCATAAAATGCTGTAAATCTGTACGTAATTACAATCTATTCTTTAAATTTGCTCAACAAATAATTTTTAAGAAAAAAATGAAGAAAATATTCCTTTCCCTAGCCGTTGTTTTTTTACTAAGTTCTTGTGTATCAAAAAAGGATTACGCAACTTTAGAAGCAACACATCAAAAAACTCAAAGCGAATTAGTTACAGTTAGAGCTAACTTAACGAAATGTATCATTGAGAACGAAAAAAATCAATCTCTTTCTACTTCTTATTCTAGTACAATTTCTAACCTAGAAGGTACTGTAAAAGAATTACAGAAAGACAAGAAAAGAACCTTGGAGTTTGTAGATAACTTAACAGTTTTAACTAAAGGTGCTAATGATAACATTAAAGAAACTTTAATTCAGTTAAGTAAAAAAGACCAGTACATTAAGTACATTAGAAGAGCAATGACAAAGAAAGATTCTTTAAATCTTGCAGTTGCTTTTCACTTAAAGAAAGCGTTAAAAGAAGGTTTGGATGATGAGGATATTGAAATTAATGTTGAGAAAACTGTAGTTTTTATTTCTATCTCTGACAAGTTATTATTTCAAAGTGGAAGTTATAATGTAACAGATAAAGCGTACAAAGTATTGGCTAAAGTTGCTGATGTTATAAACGCACAACCAGATATGGATGTAATGATTGAAGGTCATACAGATTCTAAAACTATTAAAACAGAATTCTTAGAAGACAACTGGGATTTATCTGCAAAAAGAGCAACCTCTATTGCTAGAATTTTACAGAACAGATATAATGTAACTCCTGGTAGATTAATTGCTGCTGGTAGATCTAGTTATGTGCCATTAGCTGAAAATGATTCTGATGCAAACAGAGCAAAAAACAGAAGAACAAAAATTATCATCATGCCTAAACTAGGACAGTTCTTTGAATTGTTAGAGCAAAAAGCTGACTAATAATTTTACCTCATAATACAAAAAAGCCCGTTTCATAGAAACGGGCTTTTTTGTATTATGATTATGTTGATTCTAAACTCTTATTTATTAACTCAGAATATTATTCGTTAGTACGTACCATTAGGTAATAAAAACCTTACTCCAGCACCTTAATAAAATCCTCGAAAGCTACATAATAAGGTTGGTCTTTAAAAACAGGGCTATCTACACTTTCTGCGTTGGCAATGCCAACACCAGCAAACCAAACATGGGCGTTTTGCTTTTTAGCATGCGCTTTAAAGGTTTCCATCCATAAGACATCATAGTCTTCTGGAGATTGAATATTATTGGTTGTTTTTACCAATACAAAAATGGTAGGTTCTCCTTTTTTAAATAAGACAAACTGCGGATGTCTTTTTAACTCGCTATTAATGGCTACAAACTCATAGCCCATTTCTTGTAGTTTCTTTCCTACAATATTCATTCCTAGGTTATGCAATTCTTGCGCGGTTAACACCTGCATTATTTTTTCTTTTTATTGTGCTTGTTGTAATTTTTGTCACCACGAGTTTTTGGCTTCTTGTATTTCTTTGCAATTTCTCTACGGTAAGAACCTCCTTGATTGGTTTGACTGTTCTTTTCGCTCTTTTCGTGAAATGCCGGACCTGGAACATATTCTAAACTTGTTCTGTTTTTAGAACGCTCTCTATCTTCTCTTGGTCTTTCATCTTCCGTTAAGATTTCAGAAATTTCAACTTCTTCAGGAAATGCTACTTTCGGAATTTCATACTTCATTAACTCTTCAATAGCAGCTTTATCTTCTTGCTCTTTTGCTGTTGAAAACAAAATGGTCTGACCTTCTTTTTCTGCTCTACCAGTTCTACCAATTCTATGCATGTAGTTTTCTGGGAAGTTTGGTGTATCAAAATTAATTACATGACTTACACCATCAAAATCCAATCCACGAGCCATTACATCTGTAGCGACTAATATTCTATTCTTTCCTTCGTCAAATTGACGGATAGAACGGATTCTATAATTCTGTGTTTTATTAGAGTGAATAAGGCAAATCTCTTCTGCAAAAGATTCATCTAAAGAATTAAACAACAAATCTGCAGTTCTTTTAAACCCAGCAAAAACCAATACTTT
>CAJXVT010000072.1 GCA_913062575.1 uncultured Flavobacteriaceae bacterium
CCAATCCAATTGGTTTGAGAATCTTTTAAAGGTTGTGGCCAGTCAATTTTTTCTAATCCGTCTAACAAACGTTGTGCGTATGCAGAAATTCGCATTGACCATTGTGTCATTTTCTTACGAACAACAGGATGACCTCCACGTTCTGAAACTCCGTTTACAATTTCGTCATTTGCCAATACAGTTCCTAATGCCGGACACCAGTTTACTTCTGTATCTGCCAAATAGGTTAAACGATATTGCAATAAGATTTCTTCTTGCTCAGCTTTTGTAAATGCTTTCCATTCATCCGCAGAAAAAAGTTTAATTTCATCATCACAAACAGCATTTATAGTTGCGTTTCCAGATTTTTTAAACACCGTAATTAATGTTTTTACATCTTCTGCTTTATCAGTGTCTTTGTTGTACCAAGAATTGAACAATTGAATAAAAATCCACTGTGTCCATTTGTAATATTCCGGACTTGAAGTACGTACTTCACGAGACCAATCAAACGAAAAACCAATACGATCTAATTGTCTTCTATAAGTTGTAATATTTTCTTCAGTTGTTTTTGCAGGATGTTGCCCTGTCTGAATTGCATATTGTTCTGCTGGCAAGCCAAAAGAATCATATCCCTGCGGATGCAATACATTAAACCCTTTATGACGTTTGTAACGTGCATAAATATCTGAAGCAATATATCCTAATGGATGTCCAACATGCAATCCTGCTCCTGATGGATACGGGAACATATCTAACACATAATATTTAGGTTTATCAGAAGTATTACTAGCTTTGAAAGTTCCTCTCTTCTCCCATTCTTTCTGCCATTTCTTTTCTATCTCTATATGATCGTACTGCATGTTATTTCTGCTTTTTTAGAAGCGCCAAAGTTACAGCTATTTACTAAAAGATTAAAGTAAAAATGTTGATGCTTTATTTGCAGTTGGCCTAGAAGGTGAAATCAATAAAAAAGTTAGTTCTTTGCAGCAACTAATTGATACTGATTTGAAAAAAAATATTTTAAAAGCACATGTAGCTTTATTGGGTGCCAATGTTATTTACGGGGCTAATTACCTAATTGCTAAAGGTATAATGCCGAATAAAATTGGGCCATCAGCTTTTATTTTTTTACGTATTGTTGGCGCAGGATTGTTGTTTTGGTTTATAAAATCATTTATCAAAGAAAAGATTGCTAAGAGAGATTTTCCAAGGTTAGTTCTTTGTGGATTATTAGGTGTAGCGGCGAATCAATTGTTGTTTTTTCATGGATTAAATTTGACTTCCCCTATTGATGCGTCAATAATTATTACGACTATTCCGATTGTAGTTTTGATCTTAAGTGCATTTATTTTGAAAGAAAAAATTACTAAAAACAAATTGCTTGGTCTTGCAATAGGCGGAATAGGTGCTGTTTTATTGATTTGGTATGGGAATCAATCAGAAGGAACAGGTTCTCTTTTAGGGAATTTTTTAATTTTTTTAAACGCCTGTTCTTACGGGTTGTATTTGGTACTTGTAAAACCATTGATGAAAAAATACAGCCCTTTAACAGTAATTAGTTGGGTGTTTTTATTTGGGTTCTTTTTTATGCTTCCTTTTGGAATACCGGATATTTTACAAACAGATTTCTCTGCTTTTACAACCCAAACATATTTAGTAATTGCTTTTGTGATTATTGGAACTACATTTTTAGCCTACTTGTTTAATATTTATGCGCTAAAGACTGTTGCTCCATCTGTAACTGGAAGTTATGTGTATTTACAACCAGCAGTAAGTTTTATTATGGTGAGTATTTATGCTTATGGTTTTGGTCATTCTGAATATGCTCAAGATATCAATCCTGTAAAAATTGCAAGTTGCTTTTTGGTAGTTTCTGGAGTTTATTTAATCAGTAAAACGTCTAAAGACAAAAAAGCCTCTTAACTAAGTTAAGAGGCTTTTTATATATTTCTATTTCTTAGAATTGATATCCTAAGGACATTTGAAAAACAGCATTTTTATTATTAAAATTTTCACTAATATTAGTATCAATTAACCCTAAATTGTATCTTGTTTGAAAAAAAAGACCGCTTTTAAATTGATATCCCAACCCTAAATTTGCCGCTAAATCAAAACTTTCTGCCGTTACATCTGTTACTGATCCTCCGTCCAAAATTTCATCTCTCACTAAAAAAGAAAATTGAGGACCAGCCTCTACTGAAAATCCATCTACAACATAATATTTTACCATTACTGGTAAGGTAATATAATTCAAATCTAATGTAAAACCATCTGGATCATTTGCCCTTGATCCTTGTTGAGAAAATAATAATTCTGGTTGCAATGAGAATTTATCTGTTAATTTTACTTCTGAAGTAACTCCAATAAGAAAACCTGTTTTTGAATCTAAACTATTTGGCCCACTTTCATTAACCGAAGAAACGTTCATTCCTAATTTTACTCCAAATTTTACATCTTGTGCATTTACTGTTCCTGCAAATCCGACTGCAATAATTGCAATCCATAATTTTTTAATCATTATAATTTATTTTTTGTTTGTTTCCCTTAAGACAATTGTTGTGCCATTTTGTTACTGAATATTAAATGTTTTTACTCCGAAAACATAACTAACTGAAATAATGCAAACTAATAGGTATAAAAAAAACCACAAATATTATTTGCGGTTTTTTTATGCTATGATATTTGGTTCGGAATTACTTTACTGTAGTAGATACAATTGTGTTTCCCCATCCAAAATAAACATCTCCATTTCTAGAGTATGCAATTGAAAATGCCTCAACAGCTTTATCTCCTTTAGAAACTTTTGCTTTCACTCTTACAACATCATTTGCTTTTTTATAGCTACCAGATCCCCACGTATGTAACTTACTACTTATGATGATTGTCCAATCAGACTTTCCTGGGATAGCATACATTGTGTAAGTTCCAGCTTTTACTGATTTTCCTCCGAAATAAACATTTTTATAAAATGTAACTTCTGTTGATTCATTTGCTCCAACTCTCCAAACTTTACCCGCTGGTGTTAAAGATGCTACAGTTCTACCTTTTAATTGTGGTCTACTATAAATAACTTTCATTACTGGCCCAGCTTTAGTTCTATACATAGCTATGTCTGCTGGACTCTTATCTAATCCTCCAAATTTTTGTGCAGTTGTTTCGTTTGAGAATAATACTGCTATTGCGAACATTGCAATTACTAATACATTTTTTTTCATGATATTAAATTTTAGTTTAGTTTTTAATTATACCACCAAAATTACATTTACTTACAAGGTGTCTCTATTAATTATATGTTAAAGGCTCTTATAACTAAAAAAGCCAGAGGTTTTATCTCTGGCTTTTAAAACTCTTTAAGAACTATTTTTATTATTTGATAGCAACACTAACAACTGTGCTTCCCCACCCCATGTGCAAGGTCATATCCTTTCCAAATACTATAGAAAAAGCTTCAATGTTTGTATCACTTTTAGAAACTTTACCTGAAACTCTAACTACATCTTCATTCTTTTTGTAAGAATAATGTCCCCAAACATTTTTTGCGGTATTCAAAATTACTGTCCATTCTCCATTACCAGGAATTGTAAATAAAGAATATCTTCCTGCTTTTACAGCTTTACCTCCAAAAGTTACATCTCTATAAAATGTAATTTCTGCTGCCTCATTGGCTCCAGTTCTCCAAACTTTACCAGCCGGAGCTAATTTAGAAAGTTCTCTTCCTTTTAACTGAGGACGGCTATACACTACTTTCACCATTTTATTAGAAACCCTATGACTAGGTGGAAATGATGCCGCATCCATTGGGCTTTTATCTAATTCGTCAAATTTTTGTGCAGTGGTTTCATTAGAAAATAATACTGCTATTGCGAATAATGCAATTACTAAAACATTTTTTTTCATGATATATATTATTAATTGATTTTAAAGTGTGTCTTAAAAACAGCACTTACTTACAAATAAATATATTAATATTTTGTTAAAGAATAGTAACAGCTTAAAACACGAGATCTTTATTTCACTCTTTTTAAAACCCAGTCAGAAATTTCTTTCAATGCTACAGGTGAAAAAGTTTGGTCAATTTTTCTGTATTCATTCATTTTACCGGTTTCACATTCTTGAAAAAAGTGATTCAAATTTTCTAATTCCACTATTTTATAATCTTTGTTTTTCCCTTTAATCAGTGCGTTTTTAATTCCTGCTTGATTAATTTTTGCATCTACCTGCGTGTCTTTATTTCCATTTAAAGATAAGACTGGAATCTGTAACTTTTCAAATTCATCTGCAGGGTTGTACTGTAAAAAATACCTTGACCATGGCTTTATACTTGTTTTAATCTGAGTAGTTATAAATGCATTGATGTTTTTCTCTGGTGCTCCCAAAGATGTTAATATCGGTCTAAGAAATGCATTATAATGTGCTGTCAATTCATTTTTAATTTCTTTAGTACTTTTATTAGAAGTTACAATTGCAATTGCTTTTCTAGTATCCTTTTCATAAGCAACCTCATCTTTTACTGGAAAACCTCTTAAAGTTTTAGACTGCATTACTGATAACTCAGCTCCAGAAATTCCTGTAGATGCTAGCAATACAATAAACGAAACATCTTTGGTTTGATTTGCAACTAATGGTGCAATAATTCCACCTTCACTATGGCCAATCAATCCAATATGTTTTAAGTCGATGTCTTTTCTTGATTTTAAATATGTTACTGCACTTAGCACATCTTTAGAAAAATCTTCTGTTGTTGCAGCTCCAAAATCACCTGTAGATTTTCCATGACCTCTATCATCAAATCGTAATACTCCAATTCCTTGTCTTGTTAAATAATCTGACAGCACTAAAAATGGCTTATGTCCCATAAAGGTTTCATCTCTGTCTTGAGCACCACTTCCACTAATTAATATTGCGACTGGATATTTCCCTTTTTTACTTGGTAATGTTAAAGTTCCTGAAAGTGAAATTTTTGCTTCCACATTTTCAAAAACTACCTCTTCTTCATAATACGGATATGGTTTTACAGGTTCTTGAGGTCTTTTTGAGTCTGCTATTTTAGCGGCTCCTCTTTTTAAATTTAACGACAACACAATAGTTCCTTCTTTATAGGTCCCTTCAAACTGTTGCAACTCGGCATTATAGGTTCCTTCATACTTCATTCCTACATTTGAACCATCAATAACTAGCTTTCCATCCTCAAAAGTTGTTGTTGTTGGTTTGATTCCGTCAATTCTAAATGTTGGTACTGCCATTGTAGATGAGTACTTATTATTTTCTTTTTTGATTTGAAAAACAAAAGTAAGCTCCTTGTCTCCTCGTTTTGTTTTTCCGCTCCAAACTCCCGTGATATCCTGGGAAAATGCGCTTGTGATTGAGATTGAGATGACTAGAATAAATGTAATAATTGTTTTCATTTTATTTTTGATTTTTGAGTGTTGTATTCCTTGCCGAATTTTTTCGGCCTCTGTATTAGTATTAAAATTTATGATTTTACTTCCTTGTTAAATGTACTACTGAAGTGTTGTTTTTAATGCTTTTCCGTGAATTTCTGCTCTAGAATCCATCGTTTTACCAATAGCAATTCCAATTAGCATTCCAACCGTCATTCCTATTGAAGCTCCAATATATCTTTCAACAACGGCTCCAAATGCAATTCCAAAACACATTCCTAAAGCGATTCCTAAACTTGTAAAATGCCCTTCTTCAGTTAATGAAAATTTGACTTTTAAAAATTGTTGCAACTTCGAAAAATTGTGTTTTAGCTTTCTAAATGTAGTCTGAGAGTTCAATTGTAAATTATCTAATTGTTTTTCTATGGTTTGAAATTGTTCTTGATCTAACTCTTTCGTATTTAAATCTGTCAATATAGCTATGAAAGTTTCGTAGCTTTTCCTTTGTGATTTTTTGTCTGTACGTTTTTTAGCGTTTTCTAAAAAAGTTATGGCTTCGGTAATCTTCATTTTTAATATTCTTTTTTAGGTTAGTGTCTACTACTTTTAAAATATTACACTTTATTAAAAAAATATTGAAAATAATTTATAATTCTTGGCTAAAAGGTAAAAGTCACCTGAAACAAAACCGCTTTATTACAGGGTTCACAGCGTGGACATTAGAAGATTCTATTGATGAACTAAAGTCTTATTGTTTTAATTCTTCCATGTCTTTAATCATAGTTTTTAGTCTTCTCATAATACGTCCATAGCCTAAGTTAAAATCCCATTTTCCTATTCTACCGCCTACTAAAGCTAAAAATAGCATAACAAATAGCATTATGCCAATAAATACTAATGGAAACCCAAAAACTAAAGGTGTATTTGGATATTCTGAAACAAATCCTTTTACAATAGCATCTCCAGGAACATCACCTCCAAGAGAACCACACCAAAACCCAAAAAATAGTGCTAAAAACATATACGGATATAAAAACCTAGAAAATTTTGTGTTTACAGCTATTAATTCATCTGTCCAACCTTTAAAAGAAAGTAAATATTCGTAACTATTTAAGCTGTTATCAATTTTATTCAATTTGAATATTGTTTTTCTATTGACAATAAGAATTAAGTTAAATAAAAAGAACATCATAATCCCCATGTATGGAATATTCGAAAAATAGGACATTGGCAGGACAATAAACGAAAAGACAACAATACCTATAACGTTTATTCTATACATTCTTTTAAACTTACTTACAATGTCTATAGATTTCTGATTATATAAATCGTTTACTTTTGGGGCAATCAATTTTTCATCATTCACAAACCCTTCTTTCCAGATTGATTCAATTGATTTTTCCATCCAATAACTTTTTTAATCGTTCTTTAATTCTAGTAATTCGTACTGCGATATTGTTACTACTTGTTCCGATAATCTCAGCAATTATTTCATATGGTTTCTCTTCTAAATACAATAAAATAATTGCTCTATCAATTTCTGATAATTTGCGAATCGCATCATATAACATGTTTAAAGATTCATCTTCAAAAACATTATTTTCTGCACCTATTTCTTTCTGTTCAAA
>CAJXVT010000073.1 GCA_913062575.1 uncultured Flavobacteriaceae bacterium
GATGGAAAATATTTGTTTTTTTGGAGGGGAGATAAAAAAGTTAGAGATGATGGAAGTACCTATTGGGAAGGAAACCCGTATTGGATGGATGCAAAAATCATTGAGAACCTTAGACCCAAGTAATAAATCTTTAATATTTTCTGTTTAAATTTTACATAGTATTCAAACTAAAAAGCATCCAATGGATGCTTTTTAGTTTGAAAATAAATCTGACATGAAATGGTTCTATATTTTAATTTATTTGAAATATTATTGACCTAAGTACTGAATATTGTATAGAAATAGATTGCTCTTGGGATATTTTACATACTATAATTATAACTATCAAATAGTATCTAGAACTATAACCGTATTTCACCAAATTTTATTTCTTAACATTAGTTTCTTTTTGGAACGAAAAAGATAGAGAGGTGTAATTTATGTTATATTTGATGAAAAAAGTATGGAAATTACTATTGGTGTGATTGTGTTGTTTGTTGCTATATTTATGTTTAAGAATTCTTTTTTCAGAAAACCTATTGCCGAATTAGATCATTTTGAATTGCAATTTAGGGTGAACCAAGAACTATCTTTAAAGATTCAGAATGATTTAGTTAATTATATGTTGGAGTTTAATGGTCAGAAGAGTTTGATTAATGATCAAATGACATTTGAGGAATATTTAAATTTCCTAAAAGAATCTCATGAATTATATCTTACAGATGCTGTTTTTAAAAAAGCAATAAAAAGAAAATCTAAATTGAATAAAATTGTTTTAGATCCAATGATAAAAAGTTTAAACAGTCAGTTTCTTACATATCAAGCTATGGAAACCAAATTAAGAGTATTGAGTGAAAGTTTATCAAATTAGTTTTAAATTATAGGATGTTTTATTTGGTTTTACATGTAGATTCACCTGAGATATTTTACATTATGTAATAATAGCTTACATAGTAAAGCATATAAGATCTATAACTACATGTTGTTTTAATATTGAATCATCCACAGGATTATCCAATATTAAAAATATATTATAATGTCCCGCGTTATGTTACTTTGCTTGGGTAAAAAGAGAAGTAATAACAACTAATTTCCTTCAAAAAAAAATCTTCAAAAGCCTTTATTCACAATGTTAATGAAATCGAATTTACGAGATTCACGAGCTCTTATTTATAAAATATGAAAGGAGCGAGTAAACACTTTTTATGCGACGACGTAGGAGGGAAGTATAATGTGTGTGTGTAATGGTTGGGAACTACTTAACTTTCAAATAATTTTATTTTTTAGCTATAAAACTGTCAAACAAGTTTGATGTTTATTTTTAACATTTCATTTTGCCTTTATTAGTTTTAGTATATTTGAAATAAATAATTTCATTTGACATTAATTAGTACAACTTTCACCTCAAATAAAACAAAGCTCAGCAAGTTTCTAATCTTATTTACATTTTTAGGCTTCTATTCTCATATAATATATACACAAAATGATAGTATAAAAGTTGAAAGGTTATATTTACTTGGAAATACATCCAAACGTATAAAACCAAAAATATGTATCACTAGTTTTGAAAAAGCAGTCACTATTATTAATGATCGTATTTTGTCGAAAAACAAAAAAAACAATTATTTTTTGTTGAAAAAATCAATAATGCTCGACAATTTAAGCTTCTATTATCGTAAAGGGGGTGAACTGGCGAAAAGTTTAAATGCAATTCAAGAAAGTTTAAAGATAAAAGAAAAAATAGGAGAAACATTCACTCTCTGCTATACATATCGTCTTTTAGGTAGGTTGTATTTAACTAAAAAAGACAGTTTAAAGTCGTGGCAGTTTACTAAATATGCTTATGAATTAGCAAGTACTTATGGCAATCATAAAGAGATTGTAAATGGATTAAATCAATACTCCAAATATTTTTCGGTTTTTAGAGATCATGAAAAAGCAGAATACTATGTAAACAAGGCATACAATGTAGCAGATTCTATAGGGTATCAAAGAGGAAAAGCTTTTGCTTTAGCTCGCAAATCAACTTATGCTAGAAAAAAGAAGAATTATTATCAATCCATTATTTATTCTAATGAAGATTTAGAAATAAGTCTAGCAGAAAAGAATAAAATTGGAATAGAAAGAAGTTATAACGATCTAGGAGTCGCTTATAGAAAATTAAAGCAACCTAAACAAGCCATAAAATATCATAAAAAATCACTTGATTTAGTGCTAGAAATGGAATTGGATGTCTTACTCGCCAATCGTTTATTAGCAATGAGCAACTCTTACTCAGATTTAAATAAAATAGAGAAAGCTTTTGCATACTATAGAGCTTACAAAAGGCAACAAATAAAAGATATTAATATTAAAAGCATTAAGGAATTTGCTCTTTTAGATGCTAAACATACTTATGAACAACAAAAAGCAATAGATAGCATTCAATTAGTAGAACGCCAAAAAACTGAAACTAAACATCAATTAGAGAAGGCATCTACACGATTTTGGAAATATACGAGTGCAATTACTGGTGTATTTGGTTTACTTTTCACAATTATCATCATTGTTTTACGAAGAAAAAGAGAGCAAGTAAAACTCGGTAAACTTAAAAATGAAATGTTACAAAATGAAATTAACTATAAACAAAAAGATATATCCGATTTTGCGCTGAATATTTCTCGTAACCAAAAATGGAGAGCACAATTACTAGTTCATATTAAAAAATTAAAAAAGTCTAACTCATTACAAAGCGATACCAATTTTAAAGCTTTGGAAAAAATAGTTTCTGACAGAGAAATTGTTGACAAACATACTGTCGATTTTCAAAATAAAGTAGACATTTTAAATACTGCTTTTTATAAAAAATTACAAAAAGATTTTCCTTTACTTACTAAAACAGAAATTAAACTTTGTTCATTCATTCGTTTAAATATTGATAACAATGAGATTGCAACTCTTCAAAATGTTGCTATAGAATCGGTTTATACCAGTAGATTCCGACTCCGAAAGAAACTTAATTTATCTTCAAATGAAGATTTAAACGAGTTTTTAAATAAGTTTTAAAACCTTTTCTTTACTGTTTAAGGTCTCTGACATTCAGTTGTTTATATTTGTTTTAATTACTTTTGTCTATCAATTGTCGATACCGTTTTTACACGTTGTCAATGACTTGTCTATGATGTATTTTATTTATCTAAACTAACTAGTTATAGTTTTGACGTATTACAATTCAAGAAAAAATAATTTGAATTAGTCAAACAGTTTAAAACTACAAAAATGTCTTTAAAGCAATTCATAATTAAACTCTTTAAAACGGATAAATCAAAAAGTTTGCAAAAGGAAAATGAGCGGCTGCAAATAGAATTAAGTGTTTTAGAAAAACTAGAAAAAGAAATAAAAGAAAGTCATTCTAATAATGAAATTAATTTATAATATATGAATATTAAGAATATTATCCTTACTGTAGTTGTTTTCTTTTTTAGCATCAACAATTTTGCTCAAACAGCATCCTATAATCTAGATAACAATTTAAATGACCAAACAAATAGTTATAATGGAAGTACTACAGGCAATATAAGTTTTTTAACAGAAAATGGCCTTTCATTCTTACAAAGAAAATTGGATGCTTATGCTACACTGCCAATAACTTTAAGCCAACAATTTACAAAGGAAAGTTTTCAAGTAACTTTTGACTACAAAACCTCTAGCAATACAAATAACAAAATCATTATTAGTAATACTGGAAATGTTGATGGGTTTTGGGATACTGCCGGTTTTTCAATTATAGAAACAGGAGGTGAAGTTATTTTCGTAATTGATGACGGTCAGAGCAATGGTAATTACATATGGAAAGCGATTAAGAGTGTTGAAACACATACTTGGAGGAAATTTACTTTAAAAGTAAACCTTCTAAATAAAAAGTACACCATCGAAATAGATGACATAGTCACTATAGATGAGTCATTGCCCAATAATTTTGATAAAGATGCATTTCTTCTTGCTATACAAAGTACCCCAATAACAATTGGTGGTTTTGATGATTCATTTCATCCTCAATTTAATGATGACTTCTCACTAGACAACTTATTAATTTACAATGAAATTCATTATGATATTAATAATTTAAAAAGCGCTTTTAATCAATTAAAAGAGAGTATCCTTGGAAACATATCGCTTACAAGTACAGAAAAAAATAACTATTTAGATATCATTAAATACAATCTCTATTTTGCTAACTATAATGATATTAAAGACGTGTTGTTTTCGTTTACAGGCACATTTGAAAACAACAATCTACCTCTATACAGTGATGGTAATTCGCATTATGAAAGTGAATTATCTACAGAATCTAGAGCATTACTTTTTGCGCAAAATTATGTTTTTGAAAGTCAATTTGTAGATGGTAATGCTCAAAACATGAAAGATGTTATATTTGAACACCATAAAGTAATTCCAGGAGAAGTAAGGGCAGGAGCAATTAATATTACCAGTGCTAACGTTGATATTAATGGAACATATAACGTAGATGTAGCAGCAGAGTTCACTGACCAGTCTAGAGTTGTTAGACCAACAGGATATTACCTTAAACCCGGAGATATAGTTAATGTTACAGTACCTAGCTCTGTTATAAATTCAGGTATTTCTGTAATAGTAGGACATCATTTTAGAGATATGGACCCTAATTATATTGGCCGAATAAATAGATTTAAAGATATTTCGGTTGAATATAACATAACCAGTTCAACGATATCAATAGCGAGCCCATTTGGTGGTGGAATCTATTTTAAAATTCCTGATGGAACCAATATAGGACAGTTTTCTGCAACCATTGAAAATGCTATTAAAATGCCCTATTTTTCTTTAAAAGAAGGAGCAATATCTACCGATGCAGAATGGCTAAATCAAGTGGCAAATAATAAAGCACCTTGGGCTGATTTCGAATCAGATAAATTCATGATTA
Organism: uncultured Flavobacteriaceae bacterium; assembly: GCA_913062575.1. Taxonomy (GTDB): domain Bacteria; phylum Bacteroidota; class Bacteroidia; order Flavobacteriales; family Flavobacteriaceae; genus Polaribacter. Next base: position 4,922 of record CAJXVT010000073.1, read on the forward strand.
CTATTCCTGTTGAGGAAATTATTAACATTACAAACCCTACCGAAATTATGAAAAAATGGGACGATACAATGGATGCAATACGAATTGCATCTGGACGTCCTCTCAAAAGACCAAAAGCAGAGTATTATACATTTGATACTAGGTTAGTTACTCCGGCATATGGAGCAGGCTACCCACAAGTTATACCAATATCAGAAATGAGAAATGATGATTTATGGAACCCTCTTAAAGTATTAGATGGACCAAGGCATTTTACTCTTTTCCATGAAATGGGTCATAATCATTTGCATCCTACATTAAACTTTGGGACAGGTAGTCCTTGTCATACAATTGAAGCTGAAACCGTTGTTCATACGCTTGCTATAGCCGTAAACAGTCAGGTATACAATATGTCTATTGAAGACTCTTTTGCTTATAGTAGAGTGAATACTGGAAATAAACCTTTTACCTTTGAAGAAGCTGTCTTTGACTGGATTATCACTACTAATTTTAGACAAAATCTACCTATGGGTTTTGATAATAGTGTTCCAATGGAAGATAAAGACATGCTAAAATACCAACCAAGAGGTTGGGCTAAATATGCAGACATTGTTAAACTATTTGGTTGGCAAGCATTAGGAGACACTAATGGGGCTTTCTACAAAGCAGGACAACAACAATCGAGTACTGCTTGTGATGATAGGGGCTTTATTGTTGGTCGTGATGAATACATAACAGCGGCTTCAAATGCTGTAGGTAAAAACCTAACTCCATTATTTCACTTTTGGGGAATAAACCCTTCAACTGATACAGTAAACCAACTTTCAACAATGACTAAAAGTCAAGAAATAAAGTCTTTGATCGAGTATTATCAATGTAATGTAGCCCCGCTAACTATGGATGATTATCTTGTTTATCACAATACTATTATGCCAGACTATGATTATCAGTGGCCTAGGTATTTAGAGTATATCAATCAATTTGACGCAACTTTTGCTCAAGATATTCAAAATCAATTCGAATTTATTAAACAAGAATATGGACTGATTGGATTACCAGCACCAAGTAATTTAAAAGGAGTTTTGAACGGTACTGCAATAAATTTATCTTGGACAGATAATTCAACTGGAGAAACTGGGTTTTTAATAAAAATGAAAGGGCCTACAGATATTAATTACTCTATAATAGCTACAACTTCAAGTAATACTACCTCGTATACCACTAATAACTTATCCATAAACGGAGAATATCAGTTTAAGGTAACTGCAGTTAACAACGATAATTTAGAATCAAATATTTGTGATGTTGAAACTATTACAGTTCAAAAAGGGACACTAAGTTTAGAAAACTTAGAAAAAGGAAACTATTCTGTTTATCCAAATCCAGCAAGTGATAAAATATTTATTAATAATAGTAACTCATTAACACGATTAGAACTATATAATATTCTTGGTCAGCGTATTATGGTTCAGAATAATGATTTTGAATCGATTTCAATTACACATCTTAAGAAAGGGGTATATATAGTTAAACTGTATTACGATAAAACCAGTAAAACAATTAAGTTGGTTAAGAAATAATTTCATTTATGTAATACAATAGAGCGTTTTCAAGCAGAAATTCCGAAGCTTTTATCTTATATAGTAAAACATATTTGAAATATTATTGACCCAAGTACCGAATATCGTTAAGAAATAGAATGTTCCTGGGATATTTTACATAATGTAATTATAACTTACGAATGTGATAAACAGCAGGTCGTAAAATGGCTGTAACATAATTGTTGCCGATATAAAACACTGCGTGTTGTTATATCTACAATTATGTTAAATACACGGTATTCGCCATTTTACTTA
>CAJXVT010000074.1 GCA_913062575.1 uncultured Flavobacteriaceae bacterium
AGAATTATAGTAATGCAAAGTTTTAGATCAGAAATAGAAAATCCAGTTGTAGAAAAAGATATTTTAGAATTGGAACGTAAAATTCAATTATTCAAAGAAGGAAAAATTGATGAAGAACGTTTTAGAAGCCTACGTTTAGCACGTGGAGTTTATGGACAGCGACAGTTTGGTGTTCAAATGATCCGTATTAAATTGCCTTATGGTAAAGTTACCAGTGAACAATTACATAGAATAGCAGATGTTTCAGATGAATATTCTAGAGGGCGTTTGCATATCACAACACGTCAAGATATCCAGATTCACCATGTAAGTTTAGATAGAACTCCAGAATTGTGGGCGCAGTTAGAGAAGGACGACATCACATTGCGTGAAGCTTGTGGAAACGCAGTTAGAAACATAACAGCATCAGAAACTGCTGGTATTGATATCAATGAACCATTTGATGTTTCTCCCTATGCTCATGCTACATTTCAGTTCTTTTTAAGAAATACTATTTGTCAAGAAATGGGAAGGAAGTTCAAGATTTCATTTTCTGGAACTGATGAAGATACAGCCATAAGTTTTATGCATGATTTAGGTTTTATTGCAAAATCTAAATTAGTAAATGGACAAACTGTAAAAGGATTTAAAGTGATGCTTGCTGGTGGATTAGGTTCTCAGCCAAGACATGCAGATGTGATTTATGAATTCTTAGAAGAACAATTATTGATTCCGACTATAGAAGGTGTTTTACGAGTGTTTGATCGTTATGGAGAACGTAATAAAAGAGCAAAAGCACGTTTGAAATTCTTGGTAAAAGAGATTGGTGTACCCGAATTTTTAGAGTTGGTTGCTCAAGAGAAGCAAGCATTATCTTATGTAACCTATCCAATTGATACGACACCATTTGAACAAGAAATTACATTTCAAAAAAATGAAATTCCTGAAATTTCAATAGAAGATACTAAAAGTTTTGAAGCTTGGAAAAACACCAATGTAATCAAACAAAAACAAGATGGATTATTTGCTATTGGAATTAAAGTGTCCTTGGGAGATTTCTATACTGATAAGGCTCGTTTATTAGCCGATTTAGTTAAGAGATATGCAGCAAATCAGATTCGTTTGACCTTGCGTCAAAACATATTAATTAGACATGTAAGAGAAGATTTATTACCTCTCTTTTATGTTGAGTTATCAAAGCTTGGTTTTACAGATTTAGGTTTCAATAGTACAGCAGATATTACTGCTTGTCCAGGAACTGATACTTGTAATTTAGGGATTTCAAGTAGTACAGGAATTGCTGTAGAATTAGAGCGAATATTAAAAGAAGAATATCCAGAATATATCAATAATAAAGAAATCGCCATTAAAATTAGTGGTTGTATGAATGCTTGTGGACAACACAATATGGCACACATTGGTTTTCAAGGAATGTCAATTAAAGTAGGGAATTTACAAGCTCCAGCTTTACAGGTGTTAATTGGAGGTGGGATTTTAGGAGATGGAAAAGGACGGTTTTCGGATAAATTGGTGAAAATTCCAAGTAGAAGAGGGCCGGAAGCTTTACGAGTATTATTAAATGATGTAGAGGAAAATCAATTAGAAAGTGAAAATTTCTTAGGCTATTATGATAGAAAAGGGAAAACGTATTTCTATGATTTATTAAAGTCATTGTCTGATATTTCTAATTTAGAAGCAACTGATTTTATTGATTGGGGACATGATGAAAATTATGTAAAAGCAATTGGAGTTGGAGAATGTGCTGGAGTTGTAATAGATTTAATTGCCACATTATTATTTGAAAGTGAAGAGAAACTCACTCATGCAAAAGAGGCGTTAAAAGAAAATCAACTTTCAGATAGTATATACCATTCGTATACAGCATTAGTAAATACAGCCAAAGCTTTGTTGACTTCTGAAGGAATAAAAACCAATACACAAGCTGGGATTATTCAGAATTTTGATGCTCATTTTGTAGCAAATAACACTATTGAATTGCCAACAACTTTTGCAGAATTAATTTATCAAATTAAAGAAGAAAAACCTTCTAAAACTTTTGCAGAAAGCTATTTGGCAGATGCAACAAACTTTTATAAAAAGGTGGATGTATTTAGAAAAAATATTGTCAGTCATGATTAAAAAAGAACCAAAATTAACAGTAGTCGGTGCTGGTCCAGGAGATGCAGAATTGATAACGGTAAAAGCAATTAAAGCATTAAAAGCTGCAGATGTAGTCTTGTATGATGCGCTGGTAAATGATGAATTGTTGGAGTATGTAAAGCCAACTTCAGAATTGATTTTTGTAGGAAAACGTAGCGGTTGTTATCACTATCAACAAGATCAAATAAATGAATTAATTGTTGCTCGTGGTCATTCTCATGGTCATGTAGTTCGCTTAAAAGGAGGAGATCCATTTATTTTTGGAAGAGGAGCAGAAGAAATGGAATATGCAGCAAGTTTTGGATTGAAAACAGCTGTTGTTCCTGGGATTTCATCTTCAATGGCCGTACCAGCATCTCAAAATATTCCTGTTACAAAACGTGGAAGTTCAGAGAGTTTTTGGGTGATTACTGGAACTACCAAAGATCATAAAATATCGAAAGATATTGCCTTGGCTGCAAAGTCAAGTGCAACAGTTGTAGTGTTAATGGGAATGGGGAAGTTGCCCGAAATTATTGCTTTATTTCAAAAAGAAGGAAAGCAGAATTTACCAGTAGCAATTATTCAAGACGGAACAACATTAAGAGAAAAAGTAGGCGTTGGAACTGTGGATACTATTTTAAATATAGTAGATGAGCAATCATTAAGCAATCCTGCGATAATTGTATTTGGAGAAGTTGTAAAACATAGAGAAATCTCGAAAAACATTGCAGTTCAACATAACGAAAAGGAATTGGTATGCTCGTAGAAGAAAGAAATAATTTGTATCCAATTTTCTTAAAAGTACATCAATTAGAAGTGTTAATTGTTGGAGGTGGTAACGTAGGTTTAGAGAAACTATCGTTTTTGTTAAAATCAAGTCCAAATGCAAATGTGCAATTGGTTGCTCCAGAAATTGATAGAGAAATACTTGAATTGGCAAAGAAGCATCAAATAAGTTTAGTTCAAAAAAGTTTTGAAAACGTCTTTTTAGAAAACAAACATTTGGTGATAGTTGCTACGGATAATGAAGCAAAAAATATCGAAGTATATAACGAATGTAAGCGTCGAAATTTGTTGGTGAATTTAGCAGATAATCCAAGGTATTGCGATTTCTATTTAGGTGGAATTGTAACAAAAGGAAATGTGAAAATAGCTATTTCTACAAATGGGAAATCGCCAACAACAGCAAAACGATTACGTCAGTTTTTTGAAGAAGTAATTCCAGAAAATATTGACGATTTAGTACAGAATTTAAATAGATATAGAAAATCAATCAAAGGAAATTTTGAAGAAAAAGTGAGTACTCTTAATGAGCTCACCAAAAGTTTAGTAAAATAATGATTACAACAGATATATTAATTATTGGCGCAGGACCAACAGGATTATTTACCGTTTTTGAAGCAGGATTATTAAAGTTAAAATGTCATTTAATTGACGCATTGCCACAACCTGGTGGACAATGTTCTGAGATTTATCCGAAGAAACCTATTTATGATATTCCGGGATTCCCAGAAATTTTAGCAGGTGATTTAACTACTAATTTATTAGAGCAAAGTAAACAGTTTGAACCAGGTTTTACGTTGGGAGAACGTGCTGAAACTATAGAAAAACAAGATAATGGTAGCTTTATTGTTACTACTAATAAAGGAACAAAACATCAAGCTCCAATTGTTGCGATTGCTGGTGGATTAGGAAGTTTTGAACCTAGAAAACCACCAATTCCAAACATTGCAGATTATGAAGATCATGGAGTTGAGTATATGATTAAAGATCCAGAGGTATACCGCGATAAAAAAGTAGTGATTGCTGGTGGTGGAGATTCTGCTTTAGATTGGGCTGTTTTCTTAACAGATGTTGCAGAGGAAGTGACGTTGGTGCACAGAAGAAATGAGTTTAGAGGCGCATTAGATTCGGTTGATAAAGTTCAGGAATTAAAAAACTTAGGAAAAATAAACTTGATAACTCCTGCTGAAATCAAAGGCATTTTAGGAACTGGAAAAGTAACAGGAGTAGCCGTTGAGAAAAAAGGAGAAGCGCCATTTATTGTAGATGCAGATCATTTCATTCCGTTGTTTGGTTTGTCTCCAAAATTAGGTCCAATTGGAAATTGGGGTTTAGAAATAGAGAAAAATGCAATTAAGGTAGATAATGCGTTGGATTATCAAACGAATATACCAGGAGTTTATGCCATTGGAGATGTGAATACCTATCCAGGGAAATTGAAACTAATTTTATGTGGTTTTCATGAGGCAACATTAATGTGTCAAAGCGCTTTCAAACGAATCTTTCCAGATAAAAAGTATGTGATGAAATATACAACGGTTGGGGGGATAGATGGTTTTGATGGGACAAGAAAAGAAGCGCCAAAGGCAGTAGTAAAAGCAATAAATTAGTTTTGTTGTTGGTGCCACATCGAGCGCAGTCGAGATGTCTCAAAGACGAACTAAAACAAAAAAAACATGTCAGATATTACATTAAAAATTACAGATAGAGAAGGTGTTTTGCACGAAATTCTAGCGCCAACAGATATGGCGATGAACTTAATGGAAGTGGTTCGTTCTTATGAATTAGCTCCAGAAGGAACTATTGGTGTTTGTGGCGGAATGGCAATGTGTGCATCTTGTCAATGTTATGTGAAAACAGATCATGAATTACCAGAAATGGGACAAGATGAAGATATGATGTTAGCTGAAGCTTTTTATGTAGAAGACAATAGTAGATTAGGTTGTCAAATTCAGATAACACCCAAAATGGATGGATTGGAAGTTGAATTGGCTCCAGAAATGTAACAAATAATGAGCGTATTTATAGAAAATAGAAAAGCAATATCCTATTCAGTTTGTTTAAAAGATAGCGTTGCGAATTTTACCAAACAGCTTTATTATGCGCTGTTTGATGAGGTGTATCAACAGAAGAATTGGGATAGGATTAAAAAGCAGTTTTTTGAAATTTTAAAGATGTTTTCTATTGATGATGTGCATATTATTTGGAACCAATATGAGTCGACATTCTCAGAGATAAGAATCAAGCTAGATTTAGATGCCATTGCTTTTGAAAGTACAGATCCAGCGTGTAAAAGTTTGGAAGAAGTGTATTTGGCCTATCCTGGTTTTTATGCAATTGCCGTGTATCGTTTAAGTCATGAGTTGGAAAAATTACACTTGGAAACTTTTGCAAGAATGATGAGCGAATATGCGCATAGTGTTACAGGAACTGATATTCATCCGGGAGCAAAAATTGGAGAATCATTTTTTATCGACCATGCAACAGGAACCGTGATTGGAGAAACAACCATTATTAAAAATAATGTAAAAATGTATCAAGGAGTAACTTTGGGCGGAATTCAAGTAAAGAAAAGCTTAGCAGCAACAAAAAGACATCCAACTATTGAAGATGATGTAACCATTTATGCGAATGCAACCATATTAGGAGGCGATGTTGTGATTGGTGCGAATAGCATTATTGGAGCCAATGTCTGTGTGATGGATTCGATTCCTGAAAACTCATTAGTCACGCAGCAATCAAAATATAAAATAATTAGCAGATAATAATACGATGAAAATAAGAAGAATAACAGATTGTATTGGAAATACACCATTAGTAGAGGTGAGTTCTATCTTAAAAAAAGAAGGTGTTCGATTGTTATTGAAATTGGAAGGAGATAACCCGGGCGGAAGTGTAAAAGATAGAGCTGCTTATCATATGATTAATGAAGCGATCAAGCGTAGAAACATAAAAAAAGGAGACTATCTTGTAGAAGCAACCAGCGGAAACACAGGAATTGCTTTAGCGTTTATAGCAAAAGTATTAGAAGTAAATATGGTGCTGGTAATGCCAGAAAATTCGACTGAAGAGCGTGTGAAAACAATGCGTTCTTATGGAGCTGAAGTAATATTAACTCCGGCTGATAAAGGAATCGAAGGCTCTAGAGATATGGCGTTGACATTAAAGTATAAAAAAGGGTATTTTATGTTGAATCAATTTGAAAACAATGATAATTGGAAAGCACATTATAAAACTACTGGACCAGAAATTTGGAATGATACAGAAGGAGAAGTCACACATTTTGTGTCAGCAATGGGAACAACAGGGACAATTATGGGGGTTTCAACTTATTTGAAAGAACAAAATTCTGATATTATAATTGTGGGAGCACAACCAAAAGATGGGGCTAAAATTCCGGGAATCAGAAAATGGACAAAAGAATATATGCCAGGAATTTTTGATAAAAAAAAGGTAGATAAAGTATTTGAAGTAAGTGAAGAAGAAGCAAAATTAATGACTCAGAGATTGGCAAGTGAAGAAGGTGTATTTGGGGGAATGAGCAGTGGTGGAGCAGTGCATGTTGCGTTAAAATTAGCAGAAACAATTACAAAAGGAACTATTGTAGCTGTTGTCTGTGATCGTGGAGATAGATACCTGTCTTCAAGACTTTTTGAAAATTAAAAATCTTAATAAAAACAGTGTAAATGAAAAAAATAATACGTTAATTTGCACTTTAGTTCATTAACTTAATACGAATGTTATCAAGAAAGGTGGAGG
>CAJXVT010000075.1 GCA_913062575.1 uncultured Flavobacteriaceae bacterium
ATTGCACCACCGTTTACGTTTACGATGTCTTGATTTAAATTTAACTCACGCATTACTGCAAGAGATTGTGATGCAAAAGCTTCATTCAATTCAATTAACTCAATATCTTTTTGTTGTAATCCTGCTTGTTTTAATACCTTCGGAATTGCAGCAACTGGGCCAATTCCCATAATTCTTGGTTCAACACCAGCAGCAGCATAATTTACCATACGAGCAATTGGTTCAAGATTTAATTCTTTTACCATTGCTTCACTCATAATTAATACAAATGCAGCCCCGTCACTCATTTGAGATGAGTTACCAGCAGTTACACTTCCACCTTGAGCAAATACGGCTCTTAACTTAGCTAGTGCAGCCTGACTAGTTCCTGCTCTTGGGCCTTCATCTTTAGTTACTGTATATGATTTTGTTGCTTTCTTACCGTTAGCATCAATATATGTTTGATCTACTTTTATAGGAACAATCTGATCTTGAAAACGATTTTCTGCTTGTGCTTTTAAGGCTTTCATATGAGATTTAAAAGCAAACTCATCTTGGTCTTCTCTAGAAACCTTAAATTGGTTTGCTACAGCTTCTGCTGTATTTCCCATTCCCCAATAATATTCTTCATGACCAGCATTTACCACATCGTAATTTAATTCTGGTTTAAATCCTGTCATTGGAACTGCACTCATGCTTTCTGCCCCACCTGCAATGATACAATCAGCCATTCCGGCTTGAATTTTTGCTGTTGCCATTCCAATAGTTTCTATTCCTGATGAACAAAAACGATTTACAGTTACTCCAGGAACATCAACAATATCTAATCCCATTAAAGAGATTAATCGTCCCATGTTTAATCCTTGAGCGCCTTCTGGCATTGCATTACCAACAATTACATCATCAATACGAGTCTTGTCAAAGTTTGGTAATTCATCCATCATATATTTGATGGTTTCTGCAGCTAATTCATCTGTTCTTTTAAAGCGGAATACACCTTTAGGAGCTTTTCCAACTGCTGTTCTATATGCTTTTACTATATATGCTGTTTTCATTTTTCTAGTTTCTTAAAGGTTTTCCTGTTTTTAACATGTGTTGAATACGCTCCAATGTTTTTCTTTCTGTACAAAGACTTAAGAATGCTTCACGTTCAATGTCTAATAAGTATTGTTCTGAAACTTTAGTTGGTTCAGATAAATCTCCACCAGCCATTACATAGGCTAATTTGTTGGCAATTTTCTGATCATGTTCAGAAATATATTTACTAGCTTCCATAGAATCTGTTCCTACTAAGAACATTCCCAATGCTTGTTTACCTAGAACCAATACATCTTTTCGCTTTACAGGTTGTGTATATCCAGCTTCTGCTAATAATAGTGCATGTTTTTTCGCTTCTGCGATTTGTCTTTCTTTATTTACAACGACAACATCTTTTCCTTTTTGAAGAATTCCTAAATCGAATGCTTCATAAGCAGAAGTTGCTACTTTTGCCATTCCGATAGTTAAGAAATGTTCTTGCAATACATTTAATTGTACATCTCCTTTGTGGAATAAATCGGATGCTCTTAAAGCCATTTCTTTAGATCCACCACCGCCAGGAATTACACCAACGCCAAACTCTACCAAACCGATATAAGTTTCTGCTGCTGCAACAACTTTGTCTGCATGCATTGATAATTCACATCCGCCACCAAGTGCCATTCCGTGAGGAGCTGCAATTGTTGGAATTGATGAATAACGCATACGCATCATAGTATCTTGAAAATATTTGATAGCCATGTTCAATTCGTCATATTCTTGCTCAACAGCCATCATGAAAATCATACCGATGTTTGCGCCAACTGAGAAGTTTGGTGCTTGATTTCCGATCACCAATCCTTGGAAATCTTTTTCAGCTAAATCAACAGCTTTGTTAATTCCTGCTAAAACATCTCCACCTATGGTATTCATTTTAGATTGGAATTCACAATTGATAATTCCATTTCCTAAATCTTCAATAACAACGCCAGAGTTTTTCCAAACTTCGTTTGATTTTCTGATGTTATCTAATATGATAAACGAGTCTTGACCCGGTTTTTTTGTTTGTGTTTTTTCAGGAATACCATAATAAAAGGTAGCTCCTTCTTTAACAGTATAGAAAGAAGTAGAACCATTGGCTAACATTTCTGTTACCCAAGCAGCTGGAGTTTTCCCTTCTGCTTTCATAATTTCAATCCCTTTTTCTACACCAATAGCATCCCAAATTTCGAAAGGACCGTTTTCCCAGCCAAATCCAGCTTTCATAGCATCATCAATTCGGTAGACTTCATCAGAAATTTCTGGAATACGATTTGAAACATATTCAAACATTGCAGCAAAATTCTTTCTGTAGAATTCACCAGCTTTGTCTTTTCCTGCAACTAATACTTTAAAGCGATCAATTGGTTTGTCTATGGTTTTTGTCAACTCTAAGGTTGCAAATTTTGCTCTTTTTTTAGAACGGTATTCTAAGGTGTCTAAATCTAAGGTTAGAATTTCTTTTCTGCCTTCTGCATTTACCGTTTTTTTATAAAAACCTTGTTTAGTTTTGCTTCCCAACCATTTGTTTTCCATCATGGTATTGATGAAGCCAGGTAGCTTAAACAACTCATGAGCCTCATCATCTGGACAATTTTCATAAATTCCGTTAGCAACATGTACTAACGTATCTAAGCCAACAACATCAACAGTTCTGAAAGTTGCAGACTTAGGACGACCAATAACAGGCCCTGTTAATTTATCAACTTCTTCAACAGTTAATCCTAATTCTTTTACTTGATGAAATAAAGACTGAATTCCGAAAATTCCAATTCTATTTCCAATAAAAGCAGGAGTATCTTTCGCTAAAACCGAAGTCTTACCTAAAAACTTAGAACCATAATCCATTAAGAAATCTGTGATTTCTGGTTTGCAATTTGGACCAGGAACTACTTCAAATAATTTTAAATATCTCGGTGGATTGAAAAAGTGTGTTACCGCGAAATGTTGTTGAAAATCTTCACTTCTTCCTTTATTCATAAATTGAATAGGGATTCCAGAAGTATTCGAAGAAATGATAGTTCCAGGAGTTCTGTGCTTTTCAATCTTTTCAAAAACTTGTTGTTTAATGTCTAAACGCTCTACAACAACTTCCATAACCCAATCTACATCTTTAATTAAATGCAAATCATCATCAATATTACCAATAGTAATTCTATCAGCAAATTTCAGAGAATAGATAGGAGAAGGTTTTGATTTTAAAGAAGCGGTTAATGCATCATTTACCAAACGATTTCTTACAATGGTATCTTCTAAGGTTAATCCTTTTGCTTTTTCTTTGTCATTTAATTCTCTTGGAACAATGTCTAATAAAAGGACTTCAACACCAATATTGGCAAAATGGCAAGCAATTCCGCTTCCCATAATCCCAGAACCAATGATCGCTACTTTTTTAATTCTTCTAGTCATTTGTATAATTTATTGAGCAGTTTTTTTTGATTTTTCATAAATCATTTTATCTGCTATTAATTTATTTATGGTTTTTGTTACCTTAAAAAAATTTGCTAATTCTTCATCAGTAACATGGTCTCTAACTACATTGTTAAATTGATACACAGATTCTTTAGAAACTTCTCGCATCTCTTTACCATAGGGAGTTAGTTTTATCAAAACTCCACGTCCATCATCAGGATTTTTCTCCCTACTAATAGCTCCTTTATCTTCCATAGATTTTAAAATTCTAGAAAGACTTGTTGGTTCCATTCCCATTAATGGTCCTAAAGCTGTAGAAGGAGTTCCATTTTCATGATCTACATTAAGTAAAACAAAAGCTGTAGCCATTGTACTATCATGCTTTGCAGCTTGTTCATTATACAATTTTGCAACTGCTTGCCAAGTAGCTCTTAACTGATGATCTATAGAGAGATTTTTATCCATGTCTCCAAAGGTATAAAAAAAATGTTATGCACGCATAGTAAATGATAAAAAATTATGCGTGCATAGTAAATTTATTTTAAATTTAGCTGTAACATATCGTGTTTTGAGTTACTAATGAGAAGATGAGTCTTATAAATAGAATTATTTATTATATAATAAATAGTAAGTTTGCTCTTTATTTCAATCAGCATCTTACATTTAAAAATTAACCAAAATTGAATGAGTAATTTATTAGAAATTAACAATGTAGTTAAAAAGTATGGGGATTTTACTGCGTTAAATAACGTGTCTTTAAGTGTTCCAAAAGGGAGTGTTTTTGGATTGCTTGGACCAAATGGAGCAGGGAAAACGTCTTTAATTAGAATTATCAACCAAATTACATTGCCAGATAGCGGAACCATTTTATTAGATGGTAAACCTTTGGCACCAAATGATGTAGAGCATATTGGTTATTTACCTGAAGAACGTGGATTGTATAAAAGTATGAAAGTTGGAGAACAAGCTTTGTATTTGGCGCAATTAAAAGGATTGAGTAAAACAGAAGCAAAAAAGCGATTAAAATATTGGTTTGATAAATTTGATATTGGTGCTTGGTGGGATAAAAAAATAGAAGAGTTGTCTAAGGGAATGGCACAGAAAGTACAATTTATTGTTACAGTGTTGCATCAGCCTAAATTATTAATTTTTGATGAACCTTTTTCTGGTTTCGACCCGATAAACGCACAATTAATAGCCAAAGAAATTTTGCAATTGCGTGATGAAGGGGCAACGATTATTTTTTCTACACACAGAATGGAATCTGTAGAAGAAATGTGTGATTACATTGCTTTGCTAAATAACTCTAATAAAATTGTTGATGGGAAATTAGACGATATTAAACGTGAATATAGAAGCAATACCTATCAAATTGGATTGAAAACAAACAACTCATCCGAAGTGAAAAATCTTTTAAAACAGAAATTTGAAGTTTCAAATACAGATTTTAGAATGCTTGATGAAGGACTAACTTTAAATGTAAAAATACCAAAAGAAGATTCACCTAATAATCTATTTTCAATGTTAGCAAACCACGGAGAAGTACAGCACTTTTTAGAAATAGTGCCGAATGCAAACGATATTTTTATTCAAGCAGTAAATAAAAACAGCTAAGAGATGAACAAGTTGAAATTAATAATAAGAAGAGAGTTCTTAGCGAAAGTAAAAAACAAATCATTTATAGTAATGACTTTCTTAAGTCCGTTATTAATGGTAGGAATTGGGTTTTTAGTGTTTTTCTTAAGTAAAAAGAATGATGAGAATGTTAAGAAGATAGTGTATGTAGACGAATATAAATTGTTTACAAAAGCAGACTTTAAAGACACAAAAACTTTTCAGTATAGTGATTACACCGAATTTGGAATTGAAGAAACCAAAAAGAAAGTTGAAGAAGGTAATTATTATGGGGTGTTATATATTCCTAAAAAGGCAACCTTAGAAACGCTTGCAAACTCCATTGAGTTTTATTCAACAGATTCTCCTAGTATGTCAGTAATGGGGAACTTAGAAAATAAGGTTGAATCTAAATTGAGAAATTTAAAATTGGATTCTTTTGGTATTGATTTACAAAAAATAAAAGAGTCTAGAATTTCTGCAGATATAAAAATGTTTAATTTTTCTGGAGAAGAATCTTCTAAATTAATCAACGGGTTAAAAATTGGAGTAGGAGCCATTTCAGGTTATATGCTAATGATGTTTGTAATGATTTATGGAACATCGGTAATGCGAAGTGTAATTGAAGAAAAGACAAGTAGAATTATAGAAGTTATTGTTTCTTCTGTAAAACCTTTTCAGTTAATGATGGGGAAAATTATTGGTAATGCTTCAGCTGGATTATTACAGTTCTTTATATGGGGAATTATTTTGTTGATTTTAAGTATCGTTTCATCATCTGTATTTGGAGTAGGAATGACAGAAATGCAAGCCGCAAAACTATCACCAGAACAAGTAGAAGCAATGAAGCAGGCAGCTGATGCTGGTGTAATGGAAACACTGATGCAAGAATTTTTTAGACTACCGTTGGTAACCATTTTTGTACTGTTCATCTTTTACTTTTTGGGAGGTTTCTTTTTATACAGTTCGTTATTTGCTGCAGTTGGAGCCGCTGTAGATAATGAGACAGATACACAACAATTTATGTTGCCAATTATGCTACCATTAATTTTGGGAGTTTATATAGGTTTTGCTACCGTAATTAATGATCCTCATGGGCCAATATCAACCATTTTTTCTATGATTCCGTTTACATCGCCAATTGTAATGTTAATGCGAGTTCCGTTTGGAGTGCCTTGGTACGAAATAGCTATTTCTATGGCATTATTATTGTTTACATTTGTTTTTATGGTTTGGATGGCAGCTAAAATTTACCGAGTAGGAATTTTAATGTACGGCAAAAAACCAACCTATAA
>CAJXVT010000076.1 GCA_913062575.1 uncultured Flavobacteriaceae bacterium
CATTTAATAAAACCAGGAGTTGCAACAGGAGATGCAGTTCAAGAAATTTTCAAATTAGCAAAAGAAAAAAAATTCGCGCTTCCAGCTGTTAACGTAACTGGATCTACTACTGTAAATGCAGTCTTAGAAACGGCAAAAGAATTGAACTCTCCAGTAATAATTCAGTTTTCTAATGGAGGAGCTTACTATAATGCTGGCAAAGGTTTATCAAATGAGAATGAAAAAGCTGCTATTGCAGGAGCTATTGCAGGAGCTAAACATGTGCATTTAATGGCAGAAGTTTATGGGGTTCCTGTTATATTACATACAGACCATGCAGCAAAAAAGTTATTACCTTGGATTGATGGTTTATTAGATGCAAGTGAAAAGCATTTTGCGGAAACTGGAAAATCATTATATAGTTCTCATATGATTGATTTATCTGAAGAACCAATTGAAGAGAATATTGAAATCTGTAAAGAATACTTAGCTAGAATGAGCAAAATAGGTATGACTTTAGAAATTGAATTAGGTATTACAGGAGGAGAAGAAGACGGGGTTGATAATACAGATGTAGATGTTTCTAAATTATACACACAACCTGAAGAAGTTGCTTTCGCTTATGAAGAACTACTTAAAATCAGTCCAAAATTCACGATCGCTGCTGCATTTGGTAATGTACATGGAGTTTACAAACCTGGAAATGTAAAATTAACTCCAAAGATTTTAAAAAATTCACAAGAACATATATCAGAAAAATACAAGGTTCCTCATAACACAATTGACTTTGTATTTCATGGTGGTTCTGGTTCAACTTTAGAAGAAATTAGAGAAGCAATAGGTTACGGAGTTATCAAAATGAATATTGATACTGATTTACAGTTTGCTTTTACAGAAGGTGTAAGAGATTACGTAAACGATAAGAACGATTATTTAAAAACTCAAATTGGAAACCCAGAAGGAGAAGAAATTCCAAATAAGAAATATTACGATCCAAGAAAATGGATGAGAGCTGGAGAGATTACTTTTAAAAATCGTTTAAAAACTTCATTCGAAGATTTAAACAATGTGAATACTCTTGCTTAATCAATAAGATAGTTTATTTTAGCCGATAATTATAAAATTTAAAACAACTGCATAATATGGCTTGGTTTAAAAGAAAAGATAAAGGAATTCAAACTCCTACTGAAAATAAAAAAGACACACCTAGAGGCTTATGGTACAAAACTCCTAGTGGTAAAATCATAGATACAGAAGAGCTAAAGAGCAATTTATATGTAAGTCCAGAAGATGGCTACCATGTAAGAATTGGAAGTAAAGAATATTTTGCATTATTTTTTGACAACAATGAGTTTAAAGAATTAAACGAAAAACTAACTTCAGTTGATCCTTTAAAATTTGAAGACACTAAAAAGTATCCCGATAGATTAAAAGCTGCGAAAGAGAAAACCAACTTAAATGATGCTGTAAGAACGGCTGTTGGAAAATCTTTAGGTAAAGACTTAGTAATTGCTGCAATGGATTTTACATTTATTGGAGGTTCTATGGGCTCTGTAGTTGGAGAAAAAATTGCGAGAGCAATTAATCATTCAATTGAAAATAAGATTCCTTTTTTAATGATCTCTAAATCTGGAGGTGCACGTATGCAAGAAGCATCTTTATCATTAATGCAATTAGTAAAGACCTCTTCTAAACTAGCACAATTAGCAGAAATTAAAATTCCGTACATTTCTTTATGTACAGATCCTACCACAGGAGGAACTACTGCTTCTTATGCAATGCTAGGAGACATTAATATAGCAGAACCCAATGCCTTAATTGGATTTGCTGGCCCTAGAATTGTAAAAGACACCACTGGTAAAGAGCTGCCAGAAGGATTTCAAAGATCAGAGTTCTTATTAGAACACGGGTTCTTAGATGGAATTTACGAACGCAAAAACTTAAAAGAACAAATTAACTTATATATAGATTTAATTCAAAATCTACCAGTTAGAAAATAAAAAAAGAGCCTTCGGGCTCTTTTCTGTTTAATTCCTTTTAAACCAATCATTTATTCTACCTATTCGATTTCGAAATTGCCCTATAAATTCGTTACAGAAATAAAAATTAATGTATATTTGCAGCTTCAATGAAAAAATCATTGATATACATAAAAATCATTTAAATCAATATTGGCATGTATTTAACAAAAGAAGTAAAAGAGAATATCTTTTCAAAACACGGTAAGTCATCAACTGACACTGGTACATCAGAAGGACAAATTGCATTGTTCACTTTTAGAATCAATCACTTAACTGAGCACTTAAAGAAGAATCGTAAAGATTACAACACTGAGCGTTCATTAGTTAAATTGGTAGGTAAACGTAGAAGTTTATTAGCATACTTAAAGAACACTGAAATCAACAGATATCGTGCGATTATCAAAGAATTAGGACTTAGAAAATAAAACCTAACAACAAAAAGAGGCGCTATAAATGTGCCTCTTTTTTATTTTAAAGAATATTCAATTCTACCTAACAAATAGAATTCATATATAAAAATTCAAAATTAGTAACAGCAATTTTGATTTTCCATTGGAAGTAAAACAACAACAAAACAACAAACAACACAACAAAAAAACAAAGTATCAACTTAGAATTAAAATTTTATGATTCCAAAAGTATTTAACGAGGTAATAGACCTTGGAGATGGAAGAACCATCTCATTAGAAACCGGTAAGCTAGCAAAACAAGCACACGGTTCAGTTGTTGTAAGAATGGGAGACGCAATGTTATTGTGTACAGTAGTTTCTAACTACAAACAAAGTCCTGTAGATTTTTTACCATTAACGGTAGACTATAGAGAAAAATTTGCTGCTGCAGGAAGATACCCTGGTGGTTTCTTTAAAAGAGAAGCGAGACCAAGTGATGGAGAAGTATTAACAATGCGTCTTGTTGACCGTGTTTTACGTCCATTATTCCCAAAGGATTACCATTCAGAAGTACAAGTAATGATTCAGTTAATGTCTCATGATGAAAATGTAATGCCAGATGCACTAGCAGGTTTAGCAGCATCAGCAGCAATTCAGTTAAGTGACTTTCCTTTTGAATGTCCTATTTCTGAAGCACGTGTTGCAAGAGTAAACGGAGAATTTGTAATCAATCCTAGTAGAGCTCAATTAGCAGATGCTGATTTAGATATGATGATTGGTGCCTCTGCAGATTCTGTGATGATGGTAGAAGGAGAAATGGATGAAGTTTCTGAAGAAGAAATGGCAGATGCTATTAAGTTTGCTCATGAATCTATTAAGATTCAGTGTGCTGCTCAAGTTCGTTTAGCAGAAGCTTTCGGAAAGAAAGAGACAAGAGAATATGAAGGAGAAAGAGAGGATGAAGAATTAGCTTCAAAAATACATGACCTTAGTTACGATAAATGTTATGCTATTGCTAGAAAAGGAACTTCAAAAGCTGAGCGTAGTGCTGCTTTCTCAGAAGTAAAAGAAGAAGTAAAAGCTTCATTTACCGAAGAAGAATTAGCTGATTACGGAGACCTCATCGGAAAATATTTCAATAAAGCTCAAAAATCTGCTGTTCGTGAATTAACGTTAGCTGAAGGTTTACGTTTAGACGGTCGTAAAACTGATGAAATCAGACCAATCTGGTGTGAGGTAGATTATTTACCATCTACACACGGTTCATCTATCTTTACAAGAGGTGAAACGCAAGCATTAGCAACGGTAACACTTGGAACATCAAGAGAAGCTAATAAAATTGACATGCCATCTTACGAAGGAGAAGAGACTTTTTACTTACACTACAACTTCCCTCCTTTTTGTACAGGAGAAGCAAGACCTTTAAGAGGAACCTCTCGTAGAGAAGTTGGACATGGTAATTTAGCACAACGTGGATTAAAAGGAATGATTCCAGATGATTGCCCTTATACTGTAAGAGTAGTGAGTGAAGTATTAGAATCTAATGGTTCTTCTTCTATGGCAACAGTTTGTGCTGGTACAATGGCATTAATGGATGCCGGTGTTCAAATGACCAGACCTGTTTCGGGTATTGCAATGGGGTTAATTTCTGATGGTGATCGTTACGCAGTATTGTCTGATATCTTAGGAGACGAAGATCACTTAGGAGACATGGACTTTAAAGTAACAGGTACTTCTAAAGGAATTACCGCCTGTCAAATGGATATTAAAGTAAAAGGATTGTCTTACGAGATTTTAGTGAATGCATTAAAGCAAGCTCGTGAAGGTCGTTTACATATTTTAGGAAAATTGACTGACACCATTGCTTCAGCTAATGAAGAAGTGAAGTCTCATGCTCCAAAAATGATCAATAGAAGAATTCCTAATGAACTAATTGGTGCATTTATTGGACCAGGAGGTAAACATATTCAAGAGTTACAGAAAGAAACAGAAACTACAATAGTAATTACTGAAGATGCTGAAACTGAAGAAGGAATTATCGAGATTTTAGGTACCAAACCAGAAGGTATCGAAGCAGTAATTGCGCGTATTGAATCGATGATGTTTAAACCACAAGTTGGTAGTGCATACGAAGTAAAGGTTATTAAAATGTTAGATTTTGGTGCCGTAGTAGAATATGTAGAAGCTCCAGGAAACGAAGTTTTATTACACGTAAGTGAATTAGCTTGGGAACGCACAGAAAATGTATCTGACGTTGTGAAAATGGGTGATGTATTTGATGTAAAATACTTTGGATTAGACCCAAGAACTCGTAAAGAAAAAGTTTCTCGTAAAGCATTGTTAGAAAAACCTGAAGGATATGTCGCAAGACCACCAAGAGATAACAATAGAGGTAGAGATAATCGCAGTCGCGACAACCGTAGAGACGATAGAAAACCTAGAGAAAAAAGAGATTAATCTTATTTATATTTCTTCATAAAACGAAAAGCACCTAATTTTTTATTAGGTGCTTTTTTTATACCAGTCTTTTATTAAAGTTTTTGAATTCTATACAACTCTGTACGTAACGCCTTTCCTTCTTTGTCAAACCTACGAATCAAAAAATAACATTTTACAACAAACAGCGTACTCAAAGCAAGCGCTCCTACTAAGTACCAATAAACAACGGTATTAACAGTTGAAAACAAAAAATATAAACCCCAAAAAACTGGAATTAAAAAAAGCGACGTATAATAGCATTCTTTTAAAATTGATCCTATTTTTTTCCGTTTTAAGATTCCTGCTTCCAATTTCTTAATTCTCGTCTTTTTATCTGTAAGCATGACAACACTGTTTATAATGAAACACTTGAACCTTCATTTACCCTACCTAAAAAACAAAATTATAGATTGTTAATTCTTTTTTCAAACTTAGCCTTGCCATTCTTTTAAGATTTATTTTCTTTGTATTCCACTTATGAAAATTCAACGAATTATATATTTATCTCTTGGAAGTAATCAAGGAAATAAACTTGAGCACCTTCAAAATTCTATAAACTTAATTGCTCAAAAAATTGGCGCAATACTAAGCATAGGTGACATATACAAAACCCCAGCTTTAGGGTTTAAAGGAAATGTCTTCTTAAATACTTGTGTAAAGGTAAGCTCATACTTACCACCTGACACCTTAATAAAAAGGATTCTTGATATAGAAAAACAATTAGGAAGAGTACGAGCAACCAAAGATAATTATGCCAATAGAACCATTGATATTGATGTATTGCTTTTTGATGATGAAATTATTTTCTCAAAAGAACTAATTGTTCCTCATCCAAGAATGTTAGCTCGCAAGTTTGTTTTATTTCCTCTTAGTGATATTGCAAGAAACACCATGCACCCTGTTGAAAAAAAACAAATAAGCAAATGTTTAGACAATTGTATGGATACTTCAGATATTGAAAGAACCACGATGAGTTTAACCCGGCCAATCCCTTTAACAGAAAAGTATAACTACATAGCTATAGAGGGTAACATTGGTGCCGGTAAAACAACCTTAGCAAAAATGATGTCCGATGAGTTTAACGCAAAAATTGTACTTGAACGTTTTGCTGACAACCCTTTCCTTCCCAAATTTTATAAAGATGAAGAAAGATATGCTTTTCCCTTAGAAATGAGTTTTTTAGCCGATAGATACCAGCAATTAACCGATGATTTAGCACAGTTTGACTTATTTAAAAATTTAATCGTTTCTGATTACTATATCTTTAAATCGTTAATATTTGCACAAGTAACCTTACAAAAAGAAGAATACTTATTATATAGAAAAATGTTCGACTTAATGTATAAAGAAATCACTAAACCTGATTTATATGTCTATTT
>CAJXVT010000077.1 GCA_913062575.1 uncultured Flavobacteriaceae bacterium
GCGATGTTGTTATATCAAATTCCTGATATTAGAATGTTTTATGAAAACGACAAACGTTTCTTAGAGCAGTTTAAGTCGGTACTTTAATGAAAAAAGACATTCAAATTCCAGATGTTACTGATGTAGAAATTGCTATTGTTTATGAATACAATGACATTTATAAAACAGACGATTGGAACATTTACATCATCAATAAAAAAGACATTGATTTAGAACAAGTTTTGATTGTTTCTCAAGGTTTTTCTGAAACTAAAACCACGTCTTTATTGCGTAAAAAACTTGATAAACTACCTGCAAACTCATTTGCAAAAGTAGAATTTATTCAACCTGAACTATTCAAATTAAACAATCGTTTTCAGGTCACTTTTTTTGAAGGAAACACCTTGCAAGAAAAAACCTTTATCTTTGAAAAAGACACGGTTAAAGAAGGTGCTTTGCGAATGATTCCTGAGTTAAAAAAACGTGGGATTTTAGCAAACTAAGCTTTACAAAAAAAGAAAAAGGATTTGTTTTATTAATAAAACAAATCCTTTTTCTTTTAACCTAAATCTAAATACGACTATTGTTTCGGAAGCGTCACTCGAGTTGGTGTATCTACTCCGCTAATGATTGTTTTACTACTCAAAGCAATCGCTTTAATAATCTCAGCCATATTGTTCATATCAAGTGTCTCAATTTCGTCACTTTGCTTGTGATAATTAGGCTCATGATTTGGCTTTTCATCCATTTTAGCTGTTGCAATAGTATGGGCAGGAACACCTAATGCCGCAAGAGTTGCATTGTCGCTACGGTAAAATAAATTTTGTTTTGGATAAGGATCTGGTTCAAAACGAAACTTAGAACCACTTAAGTTTTTTTGTAATATTTTTCCCATATCACTTCTTTCAAAACCTGTAATATAAGCACTGTTTGTTCCCCACTTGCTTTCAGTTCCAATCATTTCTATATTGAACATCGCCATTACTTTATCTGGGTTTAATTGCTTGCTGAAGTATTTACTTCCAAAACCACCAATCTCTTCGGCAGTAAAAGCAACAAAAACTAAGGTGCGTTCATTATCTTTTATTTTGTTAAAGTATTTTGCCAACATCATAACCCCTGTTGTTCCAGACGCATCATCATTGGCTCCATTATAAATGCTGTCTTTGTTTTTATCCGGTTTACCTATACCTAAATGATCATAATGCCCTCCAAATACCACATATTCATCTTTCTTGCTTTTACCCGGAATTACACCTACAACATTCTTTAATTTTTGTTCAGTTATCGTGTTTTTAATATGCAGGTTTATAGAAGTAGCTTTTAAGTTTTTAGTCAAAATAAATACTTGCGATACTTTTGATGGGAACTTAGCTCTACCTACAAGTCTTGGCATTCTAGCAAAGTTTTTTGTATGCGCTTCATCAATCAAGACAATAATGTTTTCTGATTTTCTTGTTAATGGAAAAACTTTTTGAAAAAATTTATCTTCCTTGTTAATCACCACAACAGTATAGTCTTTTAAAGATTCTATCTTAATTTCTGCTGCTGTTGTATTTGCAACAACATTACTTGTGCTTAATGATTCTTTACCAAACATACCGCTAACTTCATTTGCAGTTGCTTTGATCATTGTGATATGTTGAAAATAAGAATCATTGTCTCCAAAAAACTCTAGTTTGCTATTTTTAAAATCAGAAGCTATAAAATCTGCTGCTTTATCTATACCTGGTGTAAATGTTCTTCTACCTTCCATGGCATCCGAAGCAAGTATTCTTTCTATACGATCTACTTCTTTTTCGTTGATAATACTGTCTATATTTTCTGTACAAGAATAAAAAAATGTACAGGTTGCAATTAATGCTAAAAATGTTTTTTTCATCGAATTTCTTTTAATGCCTTTCGGCGATTTGATTAATTAATTGTTCCTATTCAATTAAGAAAGAGGTTTTTAATGTGTAGGTAAATGTATAAAAAATAGTTAAAACGGTATTAAAACAAAAACCCAATCGCCAAATACATTAAGGTTGTAATTACACCTCCAATTAAAGCATAGGGCATTTGTGTTTTTACATGGTCTATATGATCACTTGCTGATGCCATAGACGATATAATAGACGTATCTGAAATTGGAGAACAGTGATCTCCAAAAATTCCTCCTCCAAGAGTTGCTGCTACAACAATTGTAATGTCAGCTCCATGAATATTTGCCATCGGAATTGAGATTGCCATCATAATTGCAAACGTTCCCCAAGAAGTTCCTGTAGAAAAAGCAATAAATGAACTAATCAGAAATACAACTGCTGGTAATAACTCTGGAGACAACCATTCTTTAGTTGCATTTGCAACATAAATACCTGTTTCTAATTCTTTACAGGCGTTTCCTATAGCAAAGGCTAATAACATTAATAAGGCTAATGGCATTAACTCGCTTATTCCTTTTAAGGTTAAATCTACCGCTTCCTTTGGTTTCATAATTCCCTGAATAAAATACATAATCATAGCTAACAACAAAGAGGTAATAACTGCATATAAAACTGATGAAGATCCAGATCCTTGTCCGATTGCTTGTGATGCGTGGTTGAAAACCGAAGTAGATGTTTCTACGCTATCCCAGCCTGTAAAAATTAAATTGATTGGCATCATACAAACCATTACCAATAATGGGACAATCATATTATAGGCTTTTGCTTCTATTCCTTCTTTAGGAGGAAATGAAGTTACCGCATCAGAAACCATTGGTTTTGAACCTTCGTTCATTAATAAGCCCGTGTCTTTGGTTCTTTGTTCTGCTTTTTTCATTGTTCCCCAATCTCTCTTTGTAAGAATTACAATAAACACAATTGCAATGGCTAGTATTGGGTAAAAGTTGTATTTGATAGACGCTATCATTACAGAAAACGGTTGCTCAATTCCTTGGGTTAATAACAAGCCCATAATAAAGGCTCCCCAAGCATTAAAAGGGATCAAAATTGAAGCCGGTGCAGAACTAGAATCTGCTATGTATGCTAATTTTTCTCTTGGTATTTTTAATTTATCAAAAACAGGTCTATATAAAGTTCCAACAGTTAAAGAACTAATACTGGTTTCTACAAATAATAGCAAACCTGTAATCAACGCCAACACCTGAACCATAACTCTACTATAGCCTGCTTGTTTTTTTTCTACTTTTAAAATTAACTTATTTAGAATATTGATAAAACCCTCAACACCTCTGGAATACTGAATAAAAATCAACAAAGCACCAACCAAGGCACTAAACATTATGGTTCTTGTACTTCCTTTGTCTTGAAAAACATCTATCATTCCCTCAATCATTGCCAGAGTTCCATCTAATGGGTTCCATCCTTCTATAATTAGCCATGAAAACCAAATTCCGAATAGTAAAGCAATATATACTTGCTTTGTTCTTAATGCTAAAATAATTGCTACAATTGGCGGTATTACCGAAAGGAAACCATACTCCATAAAACGTTTGTTTATTTTTTTTAAAGATAGTAATTAATCTAAAACATGAAAGCTGATTTTTTGTACATTGCTAGTACTTATTTTTTATGCTATATGAGCCCAAAATACATTCTTGCTTTAGACCAAGGAACAACAAGTTCTCGTGCTGTTTTAGTTGATGAAAAAGGTGATATTATTGCTATTGAACAACAAGAATTTGAACAAATTTTCCCACAATCTGGTTGGGTAGAGCACGATCCTTTAGACCTGTTAGAAAGTCAACTTTCTACCTTAAAAAAGGTCATTAAAAAAGCCAACATAAGTGCATCTGAAATTGCAGGAATTGGCATTACAAACCAACGTGAAACTACTGTTGTTTGGAATAAACATACTGGGAAACCCGTTTATAACGCAATTGTCTGGCAAGACACAAGAACGGCTTCTTTTTGTGAAGAACTAAAAGAAAAGAGGCTAGAAAGTCATGTAAAAAAAACAACAGGTTTGGTGATCGATTCTTATTTTTCTGGAACAAAAATCAATTGGATTTTAAACAATGTTGACGGAGCAAGGAAAGAAGCAGAAGCTGGTAATTTATTATTCGGAACTATAGATTCGTGGTTGCTATGGAATTTAACCGATAAAAAAATTCATGCAACAGATTATAGCAATGCTTCTAGAACGATATTGTTTGATATTAAAAATTTGTGTTGGGATGAGACTTTATTGCATGAATTGAACATCCCAAAATCGATGTTACCAGAAGTTAATCCTTCTTCTTATCATTTTGGAAACCTTATAATCGACGAAACTACAATTCCGATTACTGGAATTGCAGGAGATCAACAAGCTGCGCTGTTTGGTCAAACTTGTTTTGAAAAAGGAACTGCAAAAAACACCTATGGAACTGGTTGCTTTATGTTGTTAAATACAGGAACAGAGTTGCAGTATTCTAAACATGGTTTACTAACTACAATTGCTTGGGGAATTGACAACAAAATCTACTACGCATTAGAAGGAAGTGTATTTATTGCTGGTGCCGCAATACAATGGCTTCGAGATGGATTACAACTCATAAATTCTGCAGAAGAGAGTGAAGTTTTCGCAAAAGAAGTAGCTGGAGAAAACCCGGTGTATGTAGTTCCTGCCTTTGCTGGATTGGGAGCTCCTTATTGGGATATGTCTGCTCGTGGAGCAATATTTGGGTTGACAAGAGACACTGGTAAAAACCATTTAATAAAAGCCACATTACAATCGTTGGCGTATCAAACCAAAGATGTACTAAATGCGATGCAACAAGATACAGAAATACCATTAACTACCCTAAAAGTAGATGGTGGTGCCTGTGCCAATGATTCATTGATGCAGTTTCAGGCAGATATCTTAAATACTCTAGTTGAACGACCAGAAATTACAGAAAGTTCAGTGCTGGGAGCCGCTTATTTAGCTGGAATTGAAATAGGAATGTGGAGTCAATCAGAAATAATAACTCATAGAAAAAAGGTGCAAAAATTCACACCCAATTTCACCGAAGAGAAAAGAGAACGATTGTATAAAAAATGGAAAAAAGCAGTTGAAAGATCAATGGCTTGGGAAGATAACTTATAAAGAAATGGGGAAATTTAATACTAAAATTACTAGTAGAGTTCAAAAATTTATTGAATCGCAAAAAATGTTCTTTGTAGCAACAGCTCCAAAAGATGGGCGTATTAATTTATCACCAAAAGGGATGGACTCTTTTAGAGTGATCAACGAAAACCGTGTATTGTGGTTAAATGTTACTGGAAGCGGAAACGAAACTGCTGCTCATTTATTAGAAGACAATAGAATTACAATTATGTTTTGCTCTTTTGAAGGTGCTCCAAATATTTTACGTTTGTACGGAAAAGGAAAAGAGGTTAAACCTAAGGATGCTGAATGGAATGAACTAATTTCTTTGTTTCCAGAAACTCCTGGTACTCGTCAGATTTTTGATATCGAAATTGAGAGCACACAAAACTCTTGTGGTATGTCGATTCCTTTTTACGAATATCAAGGAGAGCGAAATCAACTAAATGATTGGGCTGAAGAAATTGGTGCAGAAGGAGTGGCGCAATATTGGGAAGATAAAAATCAAACAAGTATTGATGGTTTACAAACAAATATTCTAGACTAACTATAAGCTTTTACTCTTCTTAATTTGTGTATTTTCAAACTCATCTAAAGAAATTTCAACAAAACTTCTTTGTGATTTATTTTCAAAGTTTTTAATTTTAGCCCCACCAATAATATACATTTTTTGATTTTTAATTACAACTTCTGAAAAGAACAAAGGCAGGTCTATTCTATATTCTTTAAGCTCTTTTGTTTGGGTATGATAAGTAACTATTTTATCGTTTTCAAAAAGATAAATGGTGTTTTTATTCTTTGTGATTGCTGGTTTTTCCATTTCTGAAAATAAGTCTCCTTCTTTTTCCCATTTTCC
>CAJXVT010000078.1 GCA_913062575.1 uncultured Flavobacteriaceae bacterium
GTTGTCATCATAAGTAATCTTTTTTTTGTGAGTGAATAATTTAAATTACTGGCCAAGTAAATATTGTTGTTCTGAGCAGTAGTATTTAATAATACTTGTTGGTACTCAGTAATGTTTTTATGGGAGATGATAACAGCGTCATCCGCTAAAAATTCGTGGTTTAGCTGAATCGCTTTTTTGTAATATTTAAAAATTGGATTGAACCAAAATAGGTTTTGTAACACTTCTATAAACAATACATCTATGGAGTGCTTTTGTTCTACATGCGCTAATTCGTGGGTTAATATTTGTTCTTCAATTTTATCTGTTTGATACGTGTGTTTGTTGATGAAAATATAGTGTAGAAATGTATATGGAACAATTCTTTCTTTTAACAATACAACCGTTGCGGAGAAGTAGTTTATATGTCGATTTCGTTTTACTTTATTCAATAAAGTATATACCTTTCTTGATAATAGTATAAAAAGTATTGTGCTTATTAAGATGTAGATTCCAAGTACATATTGTGTGTAATCTATCGTTTCAGAAACTTGTTCTTGAGCGATTACATCAATTGGAACTTGTTGAAATGTGCTTACATCTGTAAATACAGGCGTTTCTATTATTGATGGTGCAACGGTTATAATAAAACTAGGAACTAGTAGAGAGAACAAAATACTTCCAAGTAAATAGAATCGATTAAAACGATGCATTTTTTCCTTTTCTAAGATTAGATGATAAAACCCTAGTAAGAACACCAAGCAAAAAGTAGATTTTAGAATATAAATGATCATCTTATTTGTTTTTAATTTGTTGATCTATAATGTTTCGTAGTTCCTCTAAATCCTCTTTTGATAAATTGGTTTCTGAAGTAAAGAACGATGCAAATTGTGGAGCCGAATTGTTAAAGAAGTTCTTTATCAACCCATTTACATGCTTAGAGAAATAATCTGATTTTTTTACCAACGGAAAGTACTCTCTAGATTTTCCATACAGTTTATAATCTATAAAACCTTTGTCGTTCATTCTTTTTAGCAAAGTAGCAACAGTTGTTGTTGCAGGTTTTGGCTCAGGGAAATCTTCTAACAAATCCTTCATAAAGGCTTTGTTGCGTTTCCATAATAATTGCATTAGGTGTTCTTCGGTTTTAGATAATTGCATGTCTCTACAAAATTAGAATTAACTCTACAAACATAGAGCAATTATTTAAATTCTACAAGTGTAGAGTTAAAATAATTCAATTTTTCTTTCTTACATTTGTTTCAATCAAAAAACGAACCAACTAAAATATCCATCAAATGAAAAAAATAACATTGCTTTTAGCTGTAATTATATTAGCTTCTTGTGCACCTAAAAAGTTCAATGAAAAATGGTTGACTAAAAAAGCACCAACTACTTTTAAAGCTCGCTTTGAAACGACCAAAGGAAATTTTGATATCGTAGCAAGAAGAGCTTGGTCTCCAAAAGGAGTTGATAGACTCTATCAATTAATTAAATATGGTTATTTTGATGATGTTGCTCTATTTAGAGTAGTTCCTAATTTTGTAGCTCAATTCGGAATTCATAACGATACTATTATTAATAATCATTGGAGAGATAGTAAAATAGACGATGAACCTGTATTGGCAAAAAACGAAGCAATGTCAATTTCATTTGCACGTGGTGGTAAAAGAACAAGGTCTCATCAGCTTTTTATCAATTTGAAAGACAATCATAGATTAGATGATTATAAGGGGCCTGGCGTTACAGGATTTCCTGTGATAGCTAAAGTTATTGAAGGAAAAGATGTTGTATTGAAATTCTATGATGGTTACGGAGATAAACTTGGGCGTAAACAAGACTCTATAAATAAATTTGGAAATAAATTTCTAAGAGAGAAATTTCCGAAAGTAGACTATATCAAGAAAGCTTACTTTATCAAATAAGAATGTCATTCTGATAGAAATGAAGAATCTCACAGTTAAGTACTTAATAGCATAAAAAAAGCCGCTCATTTGAGCGGCTTTTTGTGTTATTTGAAATTTGCTAAATCAAATTCTTTGGGTGGAATTTCATTACGTAAATGTGTTACAAAATAATCCCAACGTTTACGAGTCATATAGTTGGTCATATTTCCATACCCATGTCTTTGGTTTGGAAATAGAATCATATCAAAATCTTTGTTCGCTCTAATTAATTCTTCTACAACCAACATTGTATTTGATGGCGGAACATTGTTGTCCATTGCTCCATGTGTAATTAATAATTTCCCTTTTAAATCTCCTGCAATTAATTGATTTGCTTGATTGTCATAACTCGTTGTTCCATCACCTTTTCCTTCAAGATTTCCTTCAACTAATAATCCTTGCCATTTTTCTCCCCAATCAGCTTCGTAGTTTCTGTTATCATGGTTTCCTGCTCCAGAAACGGCAACATCATAAAAATCTGGATATGCAAATACGGCTCTAGTAGAAGCGAATCCTCCTCCAGAATGGCCCCAAATCCCTACTCGTTCAAGATCCATTCCTTTGTATTGTTGTGCCAATTGTTTAATGGTTGCAATATTATCTGGCAAACCATTATCGCCCATGTTTCCATAATAGAAATCGTGAAAAGATTTAGATCTAGAAGGAGTTCCCATGGCATCAACAGCAACAACTGCAAAACCTAATTCAGCCGCAGCTTGAAAATCTCTCCATGCAGCTCTAAATCCGTAATTTCCAACAGAACCAGATTGTGGTCCTGGATAAATATAATTTAATATTGGATATTTTTTGCTTTCATCATAGTTGGTTGGTAAAAACAACACTCCATATAAATCTGTTTTATTATCTCTTGCTTTTACATTAAACTCAATTGGAGCTTTGAATCCTTTAGCTTTCAATTCGGTGATATCAGCAGTCTCTAAATCAACTACTTTCTCGCCATTTCTATTTCTTAAAACAGAAACTGGTGGAGTAGAAGTTGTAGAATAGGTATCTACAAAGAAATTATTTGAATCATTTGAACGAACAGAATGATGTCCTTTATCTGGAGTTAAATTGGTGATGTTAGTACCATCAAAATCAACTTTATAATAATAATCGTGGTATGGATTTCCTTCTTCTTTTCCGCCACCGGTAAAAAAGATTTCTCTCGTTTTTTGATCTACATGTCTAATTTGTTTCACCAACCAATCACCTGAAGTAATTTGATTTTTTAGCTTTTTAGTTGTTAAGTCATATAAATAGATATGTCCCCAATCAGATTTTTCTGAATACCAAATAAATTCGTTTGAATCAAAAAGAACTCTCCAGTTTTCTGCTCTTACACCAGATTCATAATAGGTCGCTACAGTTTCTTTATGGATAGATTTTACAGCGCCTGTTCTTGCATTTGCAATTTGTAAATGTGCTACTTTATGATCTCTTGAGCCAGAAACAAAAGCAAATTCCGATCCGTCTTTACTCCATTGTGCATCTAATAAAACACCACCTCTACCAGCAATATGATCTGTAGTTGATCCTCTTTGTAAATCTTTATCCATTTTTAAACGAACAGTTCTAGGTCTTGCTCCTAAATGAATAATAATACGTTCTATAGTAAAAATAGTTTTATCTCCTGGTAATGGATGTTTCCAAGCTTCTAATCTAGGATGACCAACATTAGAAGATGCTAAATACATCATACCAACGCCTCTAGCATCTTGTTGAAAAGTGGCTATTTTGTCAGAATTTGGTGACCATTTTAAAACAGCATTATCAGATTTTATCCAACCTGCATTATTGGTTGCGTAGCCATAATCTTTTTTTCCATCAAAAGTGATTTGTGTTTTCTTGTTTGATTTTAAGTCTCTTACCCAAAGATTATAATTATCAATATAAGCAGCTAATTTTCCATTAGGAGAAACGTGTTCATTTCTGGTTGCTTTTCCATAGCTAGCCTTTTTTTTAGGAGCCTTATAATCGTTAATAGTAGATTTTTCTTTTGTTTTTGTATTTACAGAAACATATTCAGTGCCTTCTTTTGTTCTTTTAGAATATACCAGAATGTCATCT
Source organism: uncultured Flavobacteriaceae bacterium (assembly GCA_913062575.1). GTDB lineage: Bacteria > Bacteroidota > Bacteroidia > Flavobacteriales > Flavobacteriaceae > Polaribacter. The sequence goes on from CAJXVT010000078.1 coordinate 3,996, forward strand.
CCTGTCCAATTCTGACTTAAAATTTGATTATAAACTAAGCTGTTTAAGCTTCTGCTCATATGTTTAGCAGCATTTTTATAATCTTCTTCTGTACGTTGTTTCTTCTCATTTGAAGTAGAACAACCTATTAAAAGGAGCATAGTTAAAGAAACTATACTTGCTTTTTGAAGTAGTTTTTTCATTTAGTTGAATGTTTAGTTAGTTTGTGTAAATGTATTTTAATACAGCATTTTAATGCGTTAAAAAACAGTTAATTATTTGGTTTTCAATTCTGTAAAGTATTTGTAGAATAATGGAATTGTTTCTATTCCTTTTAAATAATTAAAAATTCCGAAATGTTCATTTGGCGAGTGAATAGCATCAGAATCTAACCCGAATCCCATTAAAATAGTTTTACTTTTTAATTCCTTTTCAAATAAGGAAACAATTGGGATACTTCCTCCACTTCTTTGCGGAATTGGTGTTTTTCCAAAAGTATCTTTATAAGCCATACTTGCAGCTTTGTAGCCATCAAAATTAGTTGGAGTCACATAACCTTGTCCTCCATGATGAGGTTTTACAACTACAGTTACTCCTTTTGGAGCAATACTTTCGAAATGATTTTTAAATAATTCTGTAATTTCTCTCCAATCTTGATTTGGTACCAAACGCATTGAGATTTTTGCAGACGCTTTTGATGCAATTACCGTTTTTGCTCCTTCGCCAATATATCCACCCCAAATTCCGTTGACATCTAAGGTTGGTCTTATTGCATTACGTTCGTTTGTAGAATATCCTTTCTCTCCATAAACAGCATCAATATCTAGTGCTTTTTTATAGTTGTCTAAAGAGAATGGCGCTTTTGCCATTTCTGCTCTTTCTTCTGTTGATAGTTCTTCTACACCATCATAAAAACCAGGAATTGTAATGTGATTATTTTCATCATGTAATGAAGCAATCATTTTGGTTAATATATTGATAGGATTTGCAACAGCGCCACCATATAAACCAGAATGTAAATCTCTATTCGGTCCAGTTACTTCTACTTCTACATAACTCAATCCACGCAATCCAGTTGTAATAGACGGAATATCATTGGCAATCATTCCTGTATCAGAAATTAAAATTACATCATTAGATAGTAATTCTTGGTTGCGTTCTACAAACCAAGCCAAGCTTTCTGAGCCAACTTCTTCTTCACCTTCAATCATAAATTTTACATTACAAGGTAAATTTCCGGTTGCTGTCATATATTCCATCGCTTTTACATGCATATACATTTGACCTTTATCATCACAAGCACCACGAGCAAAAATTGCTCCTTGAGGATGAATCTCCGTCTTTTTGATTACAGGTTTAAACGGAGGAGAGTCCCATAAATCGATTGGATCTGCCGGTTGTACATCATAATGACCATAAACAAGAACCGTTGGTAAGTCTGGATTGATGATTTTTTCTCCATATACAATTGGATATCCAGGAGTTTCACAAATTTTTACAGAATCACACCCTGCTTTTTCTAAACTCGTTTTTACAAACTCAGAAGTTTGTATTACATCTTGATTAAAGGCTGGGTCTGCACTTACAGAAGGGATTTTTAAGATTTCTATCAGTTCATTTATAAAACGATCTTTATGTTCTTCTATGTAGTTTTTTATGTTTTGCATGGTTTTTTTTTGATGAAAATCAAAAATACTAAAAATACTAAAGAACTTCTTTGCAATTTAGTAGTAATGTTTATATTTGCACCCCGATAACTATCGGGATCAATTGCAGGCGTGGTGGAATTGGTAGACACGCTAGACTTAGGATCTAGTGCCGCAAGGTGTGAGAGTTCGAGTCTCTCCGCCTGTACAAAAG
>CAJXVT010000079.1 GCA_913062575.1 uncultured Flavobacteriaceae bacterium
AATTCTCATATTGTCTTTTCTTACATTGTTTTATTAAACAAACAATCCAAACCTATTGCTTTTGCAGGTATTCAAATAATTGATTTTGCTTTAGACGGAATTGAAAATTCATTAAACAAAAACTTTCATAAATTAAAGTGTTTTGGTAGACAATTAGGTCTTTTCCCAAAGTTAAAACCAATTAAATTATTGGTTTGTGGAAATGTATTTGTGAGTGGAGAACATGGGGTTTTTATCAAGGATTCAGAAAACAAACAACAAATAATAAAAGACCTGGCTAAGGCAATTTCTCACCTAACAAAATCAGATGAAAAACAAACAAAAGATATCTCTCTTTTTCTAATTAAAGACTTCATTAAAGAATCTCTTGAAATATCGGATGAGCTTCATGAATTAAACTACTACTCATTTAATGTAGAGCCCAACATGTCTCTTTATGTTGATGACGATTGGGGAAGTTTTCAAGGGTATTTAGAAGCAATGAAAACTAAATTTCGTGTGAAAGCTAAACGCGCCTTGAAGCTTAGTAGTGCTTTAAATGTTAAAGACGCTTCTATTGAAAATATTAAATCTTTTTTACCAGAAATTACCAATTTATATAAAAAAGTTTCTGACAAAGCTGATTTTAATTTAGGAGACTTCAATCTAGAAACTTATATCTCTTTAAAAAATAAACTAGGAGATAACTATATTTTGAAAACATATTGGTACAACAATAAAATTGTTGGATTCATGTCTGGATTGATCAATAACAACTCACTAGATGCTCATTTTGTAGGAATAGAGTATGGGCTAAATAAAGAATTAGCAATCTATCAAAGAATGTTATATGATTATGTTGCTATTGCAATTTCAGAAAAACTGACAGTTATTAATTTTGGAAGAACAGCAAGTGAAATTAAAAGCTCAATCGGTGCTGTTCCTCAAGATTTAACCTGTTATATTCGACATAAAAAATCGTTGACAAATAAGTTTTTAAAACCCTTTTTAAACTACATAGAGCCAAAACCATTCAAACAAAAAAAACCCTTTAAAGCTAAGAAACTAACCGACTAATCTGGTTATCTTTGAAAAAAATCACCTCTTTATGAAATCAATCGAAGGTTTAATAGCTGTTCTTGATCTAGAACAAAAAAATGAAAATGAATTTGTTGGAATTAGCAAAACTTTTGGAGGACCAAATGTTTTTGGAGGACAAGTATTGGCTCAATCAATAAGTGCTGCATACAAAAGCATTACCAATAATAGAATTTTACATTCTTTACACGCCTATTTTTTAGAAGCTGGAAATTTAGAGTTTCCTATTACTTTTATAGTGAAAAAAATGAGAGATGGCGGAAGTTTTTCTACCAGAAGAGTCACTGCTATGCAAGGAGATAAAACGATTTTTATTTTGGCTGCTTCTTTTCATAAATCAGAAGATGGATACGAGCATCAAAGAAAATTTGAAGGCTCGATAAAACAACCTGAAGAATTATTAAGTTGGGATGATATGCTAGAGCAATTAGGCGATTTTTTACCAAAACCGCTGAAATCATTTTTAGAAATAGAACGCCCAATTGAGTTTAAGCCTACTTTCATTGTTAATCCTTTAGATCAAAAAGATTTAGAACCTTATTCTGATGTTTGGTTTAAAATAAAAGGAAATGTTACTGGGTTAGATCTACCATTAAAACAACAAATTCTAACGTATATTTCTGACTATAATATTTTAAATTCAACATTATACCCTAACGCAAGTAAAGCTAATTTTGGCAATACTCAAATTGCAAGTTTAGATCATTCTATGTGGTTTTTTAGAGATTTTGACTTAGATGATTGGATGTTATATAAAACAGAATCTCCAAACGCTTTTGGAGCAAGAGGCTTTGCAAGAGGAAATATTTACACTAGAAATGGCGATTTAATTGCTTCAGTTGCTCAAGAAGGATTAATGAGGCCTTTTAAAAAATAAAATTATGAGCATATATCTTTATGTAATATCAATTAATGGTTTGTTGCTGTTTTTAAGTATCATTTTTCGTTTTTTTCCTCCAAAAAAGATTAATAATATTTATGGTTATAGAACTAATAAATCGAAGTTAAATGAAACTATTTGGCAATTTGCCAATCAACAATTTTGCGCAAGCTTATTAAAATATTCTATAATTGGGTTTGTGGCTGCAATTATACTTGCCACTATTGGCTCTGGAAAAAATACTTGGCAACCAATGATGGTTATGATATTTACTTTAGGTGCTGCAATTTTAAAAACTGAGCAAAGTTTACTTCAAAACTTTGATGAAGATGGGAATAGAAAAAAGTTTAAAAATTAGCTTGAATCGCTACTGAAAAGTTTCTACCAGGTGCTGAAATACCTGAAGCAAATTCTTTGTAATGTTCATCAAAAAGATTGGTAACAATTGCTTGTACTGTAAAGTTTTTATTTACATTATAGCTACCGTTTAAGCCAAAAGTACTCCAACTTGGTGTTCCGTAATATTTATCTAGAGCATCAGTTGCGCTGGCATCAATAATTGGGGTTTGAGTGTGATTATCTATACCTTCTGAAATATTATAACTTGTAATATCCTTCTTTGCGTTAAATCTAAAATTAGCAGATAACTCTATTTGGTTTTTACGATAACTAACCTCAAATCTTCCAAATAAAGGAGGAATTGATGACATTGGTTCTATAATCTTTTCGGATTCAAAAGATTCAAAAAAACCTTTTGATTTTCCTTCTGTATAGGTAATAAACCCTGATGTTCTCCAATTTTGATTTAACCTTCCGGTATAATTGGCAGTAAAACCTTTTATATAAGCCCCTTTATTATTTAAATTCACTACTACGTCAGAAAGTTCTCCATCATACATAATTTGGTCTCCACTAGGTCTTCTTGCAATATTATGCTCTAAAAAAGTATAATACATGTTAAAGCCTAAGCTAAAGGTTCTATCATTAAAAAACTTTTGCACTCCAACTTCTCCACTATATGCATACTCTGGAGTTAATTGAATATTTGGTAGTGTTACGATACCGTTTTTCTCTCTAATTTTACCTACGTCATCTAAATTTGGTGAACGAAAACCAGAAGAAATAACACTATTAATTCGCCAATTTCTAGTTGGTTTATAAACATACCCTAAGGTAACTGTTAATGCAGTGTTTTTTATATTAATTTGTTCTTGAGGTAGTGTTAAAAATGTTTGGTCTATCCACTTAGCTTCTAATATTGTATTTGTTAATCTAATTCCTGTGTTTAGGGTTGATTTTGCGTTTAAATCTTGCCTGTAATCTGTATAAATCGCTGTACTCATATAGCTGCTTCCTCCATCAGGAAAACGAGACTGCACTTTAAAAACACCTGAATAACCAATAATTTTATTGTTTGAAATATCTACTATTTTTCCTTCGGACATTGATTTAACATCATTATACGAAACTTCAAAACCATATGATAAATCTCTGTTTTTATCTTTAGTTAATGGTACCGTAAAATCTCCATTAAAACTATACACGTCTACTTCCTCACTTCTATATAACCTTTCTAAACTACCAAACTTTCTTTGAATTCTAGACTCTTTAATATTTTGATATGCGACTGTAAAAGTACCTTTATCTAACCATTTTTTTTGAGGATTGATAGACAATTGTGTTGATGCTAGAAACCTTTTTTGAGGGCCATAATACCATTCTGAAAATTTTAACATCCCTGATTTTAACTCTGATAATTTGTCAAATCTTGGAATGTTTGAAGATGTTGAGTATTGTAAATTAATATTTAGATCTGTCTTTTTAGAAAGTGGTATGTAAAACTTCTGAAGTACATCTGTTTGGTTAAACCCTGTATTTCTTTGAATTGTTGGGTCAGAATTTACGGTTTGGCTTACAACATAATTAGTGCCAACGTTTTCAGAATAATTAGGAACTAACCCCCAACCTGAAAACCCATGAGATCGTTTTTTCCCCATCTGTAAATCTCCAAAAGAACTATAAGAAACACTTGTGTAGGATGCCCATTTTTTAAAACGTAATTCTGCAGAAACATTGGTAGTTACTTCTTGATTTACGGTTCCAAATCTTGAGAAAAAACCACTTTTTATAGTTTCCTCTTCTGCTGTTTTAGGTGTTTTTGTATAATAATGAATTACGCCTCCCAAAGCATCTGAACCATAAATAACTGATGAAGGGCCAAATACTATTTCTGTTCTTTCTAACATCGATGGAGAAATAGTAATAGAATTTTGTAAATGCCCCTTTCTATAAATTGCATTATTCATTCTAACGCCATCCACAACTAATAAAACCCTATTAGATTCCATTCCTCTTAATACAGGGCTTCCTCCTCCAAATTGAGATTTCTGAACTTTAATTCCAGGCACAGAAGCTAATAAATCGGCTGTGGTTTGTGGTGATGCTTTAAAAATATCTTCTTTTGTTACCGCTACCGTTTGCTCTGCTATACGAGTCGCTTTTTCTTTATTTTTAAAAACAGATAAAACAACCTCATCAAGGTGGGCTGTTTTCTTAATTAAATAAATCTTATAGTTTCTGTTTTTTAACCCCAATTTTGAAGTCGTGTAATTAGAGTATGCTACATGCGAAATGATAATAATATCTTGGTTCGAAAACCCAGAAATATCTGCTGTACCATCATCATTTGTGATGGTAGAAATGGTCAAAGTTTTGTTATAAATATTGGCTCCATTAACTGGAAATCCTTTTTCCTCATCTACAACAATAATTTTTTGTCCAAAGCTTGCTACGCTATAGATAGCAATTAAAAACGTGAAAATTCTCTTCATCAACTAAATACTGTTTCTAATACACTTAAAGACTTAGGGCTCCTAAATCCTTCCAAATGTAATTCAAAATATTGAATAATTATTTGTAATACTTGTTGTCTTTCTTTTTTATTGAATTTTATTAAATCTATAGTATCAAAATTTGTGCCCAACAGCTTTTTAAATTGAAATAAATCATCTCCATTAATGACTGTTTTTTCAAATGAATATTGAGAAAAACTACCTTCTAGCAAGTTAAAGTATTGGCTATCAACATTTGTTATATCTGGATAAAATCCTAAATATTTGGTTAATTGTAGTAAAAAAAACAAATGGAAATTTGAAGTTTTTTCATGTGTATCTAACCAAACTAACGATGTTTCAATAAAAGAAAAAAGCGGTGTGTTTTCTTCTTCTTCTTGAATTGTACTATTTAAAATTTCTGACAGAAAAAGAACAATCGTTTGCTTAAAAATATTTGT
>CAJXVT010000080.1 GCA_913062575.1 uncultured Flavobacteriaceae bacterium
TACCTAGTTTCTCTACCACAACCTTAATATATAAAGGTTTATTAATTCCTGAAGATATTGGAGCATACTATTTAGATTTAAAAGAAAAAGATGTGGTTACCAGATTGGCTTTGGTACATCAACGTTTTTCTACCAATACATTTCCTGCATGGGGATTAGCACAACCGTTTAGATACATGTGTCATAACGGAGAGATTAATACGTTGCGAGGAAACGTAAACAGAATGAAAGCTCGAGAAGAAATCATGAAAAGTGACTTGTTTGGAGGCGATATTAAAAGAATTTTCCCAATTGTAAGTGATGGCATGTCAGATTCAGCTTCTATGGACTTGGTTGTTGAATTGTTATTAATGACCGGTAGATCTTTACCAGAAGTAATGATGATGATGGTTCCTGAAGCTTGGGAAAAACACAAAACTATGAGTGAAGACAAAAAGGCCTTTTATAAATACAACTCTTGTATTATGGAGCCTTGGGATGGACCAGCTTCGATTCCTTTTACTGATGGGAATTATATTGGAGCTTTGTTAGACAGAAACGGGTTAAGACCATCGAGATATACAGTCACAAAAGACGGATTTGTAATTATGTCATCAGAAATTGGTGTAGTAGAAATACAACCAGAAAATGTTGAGAAACACGGTAGACTAGAGCCTGGGAAAATGTTTTTAGTAGATATGAATGCTGGTAGAATCATAGAAGATGAAGAAATTAAAACTTCAATTGTTTCTAAACATCCATATAAAGAATGGGTTACTGAACACATTTTACCGTTATCTGAAGTTCCGTACACCGGAAACATGTGTCCTTTAGAACCAACCAACTACAAAACAAGATTAAGAGCCTTTGGATATACAATGGAAGATATTTCTACCCTTATCAATCCAATGGCAACGCATAGTAAAGAAGCAATTGGCTCTATGGGAACAGATACTCCATTGGCGGTATTATCAGACAACCCTCAATTATTATACAACTATTTCAAACAGTTGTTTGCTCAAGTCACCAATCCCCCGTTAGATGGAATTAGAGAAGAAATCATTACCGATATTAGTTTAGCTATTGGTGGAGATAGAGATGTTTTTGATGTAATTCCTGAGCAAGCAAAAAAATTAGTAATTCAAAACCCTGTGATTTCAAATGAGGATTTAGATAAAATAAAAAACATTGAGCATCCCGATTACAAGTCTGTAACTATTCCAATTTTATATCCTATTTCTAAAGGAGTAAATGGTTTAGAAGAAGCATTAGATAATATTCTTATTCTGTGTGAAAAAGCGGTGAATGAAGGCGCAAATATTGTTATTCTTTCGGATAGAAATGTTGATAAACAAAATGCACCAATTCCTGCGTTATTAGCTTGTTCATACATCAATCATTCTTTAAATAGACTACAAAAGAGATCAAAATTTGGTATTGTAATCGAAACTGCAGAAGCAAGAGAGCCACATCATTTTGCAACATTATTTGGATATGGAGCAAGTGCTATTAATCCCTATTTAGTCAATGAGATTATTGCAAATCAAGTAAAAGACAAAGTAATAACAGGTCTTGATGAAGAAACAGCTGTTCAGAATTTTAATACCGCAATTGGAAAAGGTATTTTAAAAATTATGAATAAAATCGGTATATCAACTTTACATTCTTATAGAGCTTCCCAAATATTTGAAGCACTTGGGTTAAAAAAAGCATTTATCAATAAATATTTTCCGAACACACCTTCAAGAATTGGCGGAATTGGACTGGTAGTTTTAGACAAAGACATTCAAAAGAGATTTGACAATGCCTTTAAAAAAGAAGAGTATAAAAGTGTTTTGGATTTAAAAATCGGAGGAGAATATAGATGGAGAAGAAATGGAGAAAAACACATGTTCAATCCAACAACCGTTTCGAAACTACAACAAGCAGTTAGAACAAAAAGCTACGAAAGTTATAAAGAGTATTCTGAAAAAATAAACAACCAATCAAAAAGCTTAATGACATTAAGAGGTCTATTTGAGTTTAATAATTTAGACCCCATTTCTATTGATGAAGTTGAGCCTTGGACAGAAATTGTAAAGCGATTCAAAACGGGTGCAATGTCTTACGGGTCTATCAGTCAAGAAGCGCATGAGAATTTAGCTTTAGCAATGAATAAAATCGGTGGAAAAAGTAATTCTGGAGAAGGAGGAGAACATAAAAGTCGTTTTAAAAAAGAAGCCAATGGTGATTGGAAAAATAGCGCAATCAAACAAGTTGCCTCTGGTAGATTTGGAGTTACAAGTAACTATTTAACCAACGCTAAAGAAATTCAAATAAAAATGGCACAAGGTGCAAAACCTGGTGAAGGTGGTCAATTACCTGGAGAAAAAGTATTGCCTTGGATTGCTGAAGTAAGAAATTCAACGCCTTATGTTGGATTAATTTCACCACCACCACACCATGATATATATTCTATTGAAGATTTAGCACAACTTATTTTCGATTTAAAAAACGCAAATAGAGAAGCTAGAATTAATGTAAAACTAGTTTCAAAAGTTGGTGTTGGCACTATTGCTGCAGGTGTCGCTAAAGCAAAAGCAGATGTGATATTAATTTCTGGATTTGATGGAGGGACTGGAGCATCAGCACTAACTTCTTTAAAACATGCCGGTTTACCTTGGGAACTCGGATTGGCAGAAGCACAACAAACATTAGTTTTAAACAACTTAAGAAGTAGAGTTGTTTTAGAATGTGATGGTCAATTAAAAACCGGAAGAGACGTTGCAATTGCTTGTTTATTAGGAGCCGAAGAATTTGGTTTTGCAACAGCTCCATTGGTGGCGTCTGGATGTGTAATGATGAGAGCCTGTCACTTAAATACCTGTCCTGTAGGTATTGCCACTCAAGATCCTGAATTGAGAAAGAACTTTAAAGGAAAACCTGAACATGTAATCAATTTCATGCATTTTGTAGCAGAAGAATTGAGAGAGATCATGGCACAATTAGGATTTAGAACTTTAAAAGAAATGGTTGGACAATCACAGAAAATAAATGCAAATCCAGCAGTAGAGCATTACAAGGCTAAAGGTGTAGATATTAGTGCCATATTACATCAACCAGATATGGGAAAAACGACCGCATTATCTAATTCAGAGACACAAGATCATCATTTAGAAGATGTATTAGACCTACAAATTTTTAACAACATAAAATCTGCCATCAACAATATAGAGAAAACTACGTTGAATTATAAAATTCAAAATACTGATAGAACTCTAGGTGCAATTATAAGTAATGAAATCTCAAAACTATATGGAGATGAAGGTTTACCAGAAGACACCATAAACTTAAATTTTAAAGGTTCAGCTGGACAAAGTTTCGGAGCATTTGCTACCAAAGGAATTACCTTAAAAGTTGATGGAGAAACCAATGATTATTTAGGTAAAGGCTTATCTGGAGCAAAAATTATCATTAAAAAACCAAACGAAGCAACTTTTAAAGCAAAAGACAATATAATTGTTGGTAATGTCTGTTTTTACGGAGCAGTTTCTGGTGAAGCTTATATAAATGGTATTGCAGGTGAGCGTTTTGCCGTTCGTAATTCTGGAATTACATCTGTTGTAGAAGGTTTGGGTGATCATGGGTGTGAATATATGACTGGAGGAAAAGTAGTTGTTCTTGGTGAAACAGGAAGGAATTTTGCTGCAGGAATGAGTGGTGGAATTGCATATATATATGATCAAAAGAAAAACTTTGAATCTGAGTTATGCAACTTAGAAATGGTGGATTTAGATCCTTTATCTACAGATGATTTTGAGGATTTAAAAGAACAAATCGAAAAGCACTTGAAATATACAAATAGCGAATTAGCAAAAGATATATTGAACAACTGGAACAATACAAAAAAAGACTTTATCAAAGTATTTCCGAAAGACTACAAAAAGGCCTTACAAAGAATAACAGAAGATAACCTAAACAAATTAACAGCTTAAGTTTTAAATTATGGGAAAAATAGGAGGATTTAAAGAGTTTGAGAGAAAAGACGAAAGCAATATTGCTGTTAAGGATAGAGTTCTAAATTATAAAGAATTTACAATTCCATTAAAAGAACAAGAATTGAAAAATCAAGGTTCTAGATGTATGGATTGTGGAATTCCATTTTGCCAGAGTGGCTGTCCACTCGGGAATTTAATTCCCGATTTTAATGATCTAGTTCATAAAGGAGAATGGAAAAAAGCATCCGAAATTTTACATTCAACAAATAACTTCCCAGAGTTTACAGGTAGATTGTGTCCAGCTCCTTGCGAAAAAGCATGTGCTTTAGGCTTGATAGAAGATCCAGTATCTATTGAAAATATTGAAAAAAACATTGTAGAAAGTGCATTCACAAATAAATGGATAGTTCCAGAAATTCCAAAAACGAGAACCGGTAAAACAGTCGCTGTAATTGGTTCTGGTCCTGCTGGATTGGCAACTGCTCAACAACTAAATAGAGCTGGTCATATTGTTACCGTTTTTGAAAGAGATGATGAAATTGGAGGTTTACTGAGATACGGAATTCCTAATTTTAAATTAGAAAAGAAAATCATTGATAGAAGAGTTAAAGTATTAGAACAGGAAGGTATCATTTTTAAAACCAATGTAAATGTTGGTGTTAATTACGATATGAAGAATTTAGATTATTTTGATGCAATTGTTTTATGTGGTGGCGCTACAAAAAGAAGGTCTTTACCAATAAAGGGCATAGAATCAAAAGGAGTAGTTCAAGCTATGGATTTTTTAACGCAACAAACTAAACGAGTATTTGATAAGCCTATAGACGGGGAAGTTTTATCTGCAAAAGATAAAGATGTAATTGTTATTGGTGGTGGTGATACAGGTTCAGATTGTGTAGGAACATCAAATAGGCAAGGCGCAAAGTCAGTTACAAATTTTGAGATCATGCCAAAACCATCTATCCTTAGAGATCAGAGTACACCTTGGCCTTTTTGGCCATTACAACTAAAAACAAGCTCTTCTCATGAGGAAGGTTGTGATCGTAATTGGTTGATAAATACAAAAGAGTTTGTTGCGAATGACAACGGTGAATTAACTGCATTAAAAACGGTAAATGTTGAATGGGAAATTATTCCCGGTCAAAGACCAAAATTAGTCGAAGTACCAAATTCTGAAAAAATATGGCCTTGTGAAATGGCCTTTTTAGCACTA
>CAJXVT010000081.1 GCA_913062575.1 uncultured Flavobacteriaceae bacterium
ATTGTTCCTGCTTCATCAATATCTGTATTTAAGGTAAATTCTGTTTGTGTAATAGTAGAAGAACTTGGTGTGCTGTTTTCAAATACTGGTGAGGCTGTGTCTTCAACAGTGCAATTATAAGATTTAAAACCGGCCCATGCAGATGAACTGCTATATGGATTTGGGCTTGCACATGTAGTAGCCATTTTAATATTTAGATCTATATTACTTTTAGGCGTCTGGTAAAATGAATGACTATCCAAAGTTGGAGGTGTAACTGTATAAAGAGTTAAGTTAGTTAAACTTGTACAACCTCGGAAACTATGTGCTGCAATAGAAGTTAAATTAGTACTCTCTAACGTAACACTTGTAAGACTACTACAATTCTGAAATAAATATGAGCTAATAGTAGTTATTGAACTTGGTAATGTAATACTTGTTAACCCGGTTACACTAAAAGCATTGCTACCAATTGATGTTACTGAGTTAGGGATGGTAATACTTGTTATTCCAGAATTAAAAAAAGTTTCCATACCAATGGAAATGACTGAATTAGGGATTGTAATATTAACCAGTTTTGTACAGTATTGAAAAACATGATTGCCTATAGAAGTTACAGAACTAGGTATTGTAACACTAGTAAGGTTATTACAACTATAAAAGGCTTTTTTGGGAATAGCAGTTATCGTATTAGGTATTGACACACTTGTAATACCTGTACACCCGATAAAAGAGCTATTATAATCCTCTATACCATCATAAAAAAGACCAAAAGAAGCTACTGTGTAAGTAATACTATTATTAGTAACTGTTTCGGGTATCGTTATAGCTCCAGTAAGAGTAATGTCATATGAATGATTACCAACCTCTACTGTTTTGTTGGCTACATCTGTGACATTATATTTTATACTGTTTACAGTAAAAGATTGAGAAAAAGCAGCGTGGTTATATAAAATGATTGCAAAAAATGATAATAGAAAAGTAATTTTCCTCATGGTAAGTTAGTTTTATAGTTGATAAACTATTTTACCAGCAAAGATGAATCACAGTAATAACTATTGCAAAAAAATGTGAAGATTGAGGCTTTTTTTGGGAAGTTAGTAGGCTATAATTAAAAGCACATTTCAAAATAAAATAACAAGTACAAAAACGACACAAAACTAAAGTTTTGAAAGCGCAGTTTCTACAGTTGCCTTATATTTTATTGAAAGCGGAATTTCTTCATTCTGTATGATCAAAATATCTTTTTTTAGAATAGCAATCTTAGTTATGTTGATCAAATACCGTTGGTGACTTTGAAAAAACAAACTACTAGGAAGCTCTTGTTTAAAGGCTAATAGCTTATTTCTGACAACATGCCTTTTTTCTTTTAGAAAAATTTCTAAATAATTCCCATCTGATTTTACATAATAAATGTCTCTAACATCAATTTTAACCCTCTGGTATCTATCTTTAATAAAGATAAAATCAATAAGCTCTGTTTCTGATACTGAAGAATTTAATTTTTCTTGGGTTTCTGTAAAATTATGTAAAGCAATATTGATTGTTGTTAATAAGGTAGGCTCTTGATAGGGCTTCATTAAATACCCATTAGGTTTGGTATCTAATACTTCTTTTAATGTTTGCTGATCTCCAAAAGCTGTGAGATACACAATAGGAATATCTAAATATTTACGTACTTGTTGCGCCAACCAAACACCATTTTTCTGTCCAGCTAAATTGATATCCAATAGAATTAAATCTGGGGGTGTTTCTTGGATCTCTTCCCAAGCTGTTTTTGCTGTTGCTGCAGACCCCGAAACTTCATAGTTATTTTCTTGCAACATAGTTTCTAGAGACATTCTAGAAATTGCAATATCTTCTACTATGTAAATTTTTATCCCTTTTACCCCTTTTGTCACTTATGCTATTTTTGTTTTAAAGTTGAATTCATATGTCAACCCTTTTTTATTTTTTATTATCAAGTCGGCTTCTATTTCTTCTGCAAGCATTTTTATTAGCTTTTGACCCAGTGTTTTATTGGTGTTACTTTCGCTATCAACAATACAGCCCTTTCCATTATCAGCATAAGTAAATAGATATTCATTTGTATTGATTTCTTCTAAAGAAACAGAAACAATTCCATTCTGAGAAGTGAATGCATATTTCAACGAATTTGTAACCAACTCATTTAATATCAACCCCAAGGTTGTAGCATAATCTACTGGTAAAGAAATAGCTGTAACATTGAGTTTGTATTCAATATTTTCTAAAGGTGAAACTTGTAGTAAACGATTTCCTAATTCGATTAAATATTTCTTCATAGAAACCAAAGACAAGGTATCATCTTTATAGAGCATTTCATGCACCAAGGCAATTGAGTTGATGTGTTTTTGTGATTCATCAATCATGGCAGTCACTTCAACATTTTTATGTTTTACAGATTGCAAATACAACAATCCAGAAATTAACTGCAGGTTGTTTTTTACCCTGTGATGTATTTCTTTCAATAAAATTGTTTTCTGTTTTACTATGACTTCAATTTCTTTCTTTTTCTCTTCAATTTTAATTCTATCATTTCTAGATTTGACTATAAAAACAATAATTGCAATTAAAAAAACAACTAAAAAAACGATTGCATAGGTAACAATTAGCAATAAATCTCCTCTATCATCAATCATTTAATCCATGCTTATTTATATATCTCCATTCTGTAAACAAGAATACTTGATATACAATGTAAAGTAGTGGATTAAAGATCCAAATATCAATATAAGGATCTTCCATAAAAACCAACTCGTAGTTACCAAATAAAAATATTAACGAACTACACAACAGGTAAAAGATTAATCCTATTGTTAGATAGAAATATTTTCTCTTTGCTCCTAACGTATTGCTTAGGTGTATCAGTGAATATATAATTAACAATGCAGAAGTTGCAGCTATTTCAAACAAGTTAAATTGCCAAAACGATTCGTTATTATAGATATACATCCCAATAATTATTACGGTAACAACAGTATAATTAACTACAACTAGTTTTTTTAACTTTTGATTCGAAAACAATCGGTAAAAAACAAGACTTAAAAACAGAAACTGTGCATTAAAGTAAAAGTGTGATAAATATAAATTTTGACCAGGGTACAGAAGACCAATTCCGTTGCAAAAGAACTCAACAACAAACAATACAAGTAGATAAATAGTTACATATTTATAGGTTGGATTGTTGACTTTTTTCGCTTTACTTAAAAATAATAGTGAGTTGATTAGTAATAATAATAAACTGAAAACGCTTATAGCAAATCCGAAAAAAAAGGGGCCCATTTTTAAAAATTTTAATGCTAAATATACTATAATAATTCCTTTAAAAAAAACACCTCCTTAATACCTGTAAAACAAGTTTTTACATAAAAAAACCGATACATTGCTGTATCGGTTTTTTTAAATCATTACTAGTCCCCTAACCAAATAATGATTTTAATTTACCTCTAAAAATGAAAACTTAATTAGAACCTCCATTGATCAGTTGTCAATTACTTAGTTAATTGAAGAAGTTGTAAAATCATAAACTCTCCAAACTTTGCATTGATTTAAATTCAATGCAATTAATCTATTAAGATTATAAGAGCTATGTATGAATGTATAATAAAACCCTTACTATTTCTAGTAAGGGTTTTGCGTGGTACTTTCTTCTTCATTATTATATTCCTTAAAATCAAAAATTAATTAAAATCTCCATAGATTCGTTGTTATTTACTTGATAAACTATTTTACCAGCAAAGATGAACTACCTCATTAATTATTGCAAAAAAACGTGAAGTTTGAGCCTTTTTTTGGGAAGCTAGAGAATAACCCTTTATCTATTCTCTATTTTTGGGTTCTAACTCTAAAATAAATATTCTCTATACAATTTCATGAAAAAGTAGAATCATTAGAACTGAAAATTAAGTCTTAAAATATTAATCTGTAAAATGATTTTAAAAAGTTACTACATAGAAAGTGCTCTTTCTACGACTGTTTTATAACGTTTAGAAATAGGGATTTCTTTTTTACTAATCACAACAAAACCATTACCAATAAGATTTACTTTAGATTTATTTATAGCATACCTTTGATGCACTTGAACAAAAGTATCATCTGGTAATTGATTTAAAAAATCGAAAAGCCGGGCTCTCACCAAGTGTGTCTTATGCTCTAAAAAAATATGTAAATAATTTCCATCAGATTTAATATAATGAATGTCGTCTATATTCAACTTAATTCGAATAGAACTATCCTTAATATAAATGCTTGCACTAATCTCTTTATAATTGCTAAAATTACTAATTGCGATATCTATGGTTGTTAAAAGTGTAGGCTCATTATAGGGCTTCATTAAATAACCGCTAGGATTTGTTTTCTTAACTTTAAGTATCGTTTCGTTATCTCCATAAGCTGTTAAATACACAAAAGCCATGTTGTTGTGTTTTCTAATTTTACCCCCCAACCAAATACCGTCTTTATCTCCTGCTAAATTAATATCTATTAGCACAACATCTACGTTGGTATTTTTTAATACCTCCCAAGCTTCTTCAGCATTTGCATATGACCCAATAATGTTATAGCTATGATCTTCTAAAATAGTTTCTAATGTAATTCTATTCAGTGCATTGTCTTCAACTATAAAAACAGATTTTTCTTGGTTCATAAGCGATTATTAGTATTTGAAAAAGTGATTTTATAGGTAAGTTTAGCACCATATACAATCTCTAACTTTCCATTCATTTCTTCCGTTAGAGAAGTAATTAACCTAATTCCAAACGTTTTTTTATTATTTTGAATCTTCTCAACCTCTTTCATTCCAACTCCATTATCTGAATACTCTAACTCATAAACATTTTTAATTTTACGTATTTTAATAGAAACTACTCCTTTATCAAGATCTTTAAATCCATGTTTTATAGAGTTTGTTATTAACTCATTAACAATGAGTCCTATTGGGTTTGCATGGTCTAAATGCAATGAAATGTTTTCTGCAGAAATAGCTACTTGTATTTTTTTATTTGGATAGGCAGTTAATAAAGTGCTACTTAATTTTTTTATATATTCTTGAGCAGTAACATCTATAATATCTTCTTTTTCATAGAGCATTTCATGAACAATAGAC
>CAJXVT010000082.1 GCA_913062575.1 uncultured Flavobacteriaceae bacterium
TGAAATAGTTACTCCTTATATATAAAGGTAATTTCGGATTGCAAAAGTAGGAAGTTTTTTTTTATATCAAATTTTTCTGCTCTTTTTTGATGCAATTAAACACATATTTCATCGTTAAATTTCTGCCAATTTGTCATAAAATATAGATTTTGGTTGTATATTTGCCCTTTATTTTGAATATGAATATGGAACAAATCGAGAAGGTAATAGATGAGGATTTACAAGGAAAAGCACTTGTAAAAGAAAGCAAACCAGAAAACACAAAAAAACTTTTTATAGAAAGCTATGGCTGTCAAATGAATATGAACGACAGTGAAATTGTAGCGTCTATTCTTGTTAATGAGGGATTTAACACAACACAAAACTTAGAAGAAGCTGATTTAGTTTTAGTAAATACGTGTTCAATTAGAGAAAAAGCCGAGTTAACTGTTAGAAAAAGATTAGAGAAATACAATGCCGTAAAAAAGATAAATCCAAAAATGAAAGTTGGAGTTCTTGGTTGTATGGCAGAAAGACTAAAAGAAAAATTTTTAGAAGAAGAAAAAATTGTTGATTTAGTTGTTGGTCCAGATGCATACAGAGATTTACCCAATTTACTAGAAGAAATAGAGGCAGGAAGGGATGCTGTAAACGTTATCTTATCTAAAGACGAAACCTACGGAGACGTCTCTCCTGTTCGTTTAAATAACAATGGGGTTTCTGCATTTGTATCTATTACGCGTGGATGTGATAACATGTGCACATTCTGTGTAGTTCCTTTTACCAGAGGAAGAGAAAGAAGTCGTGATCCACAAAGTATTTTAGAAGAAATACAATCTATGAGTGATCAAAATTTCAAAGAAATCACACTTCTTGGTCAAAATGTAGATAGCTATTTATGGTATGGAGGCGGATTGAAAAAGGATTTCAAAAAAGCAACTGAAATGGCACAAGCAACTGCTGTAGATTTTGCACAGTTATTAGATATGGCAGCAATACGTTTCCCAAAGATGCGTTTTCGTTTTTCTACTTCTAATCCACAGGATATGAGTTTAGACGTAATTCGTGTAATGGCAAAACATAAAAACATCTGCAAATACTTACACTTGCCAGTTCAAAGCGGAAGTACAAGCATGTTAAAAGCCATGAACAGACAACATACTAGAGAAGAATATATGGAATTGATAGATAATGTTCTTAAAATTGTTCCAGAAATGTCTCTATCTCAAGATATGATTATAGGTTTTTGTGGAGAGACAGAACAAGATCATCAAGATACGTTGAGTTTAATGAAATATGTGAAGTACGATTACGGATACATGTTTTCATACTCTGAAAGACCTGGAACATTAGCTGCAAAGAAAATGGAAGACAATGTACCAGCAGAAGTAAAGAAAAGAAGATTAGCAGAAGTAATTCAATTACAAAGAGAGCATAGTTTATACAGAACTCAACAACATTTAGGTAAAACAGAAGAGTTTTTAATTGAAGGAGAGTCTAAAAAATCTGACTTACACTGGAAAGCAAGAAACACACAGAACATGGTGATTGTTTTCCCAAAAGAGAATTATAAAGTTGGAGATTTTGTATATGTAAAAGTAGAAGATTGTACTTCTGCTACCTTAAAAGGAACAGCTACAGGTTATTCTGAAAACAATTAAAGAATAGAAAAGAGAACCTAGAAAATAGATATGGAAAATTTGCAAGTAATAAAACAACGTTTTGGTATCATTGGTAATGATGTGCACTTAAACAGAGCTTTAGAAAAAGCAATTCGAGTTGCACCAACTGATATTTCTGTTTTGGTTACTGGAGAAAGTGGTGTTGGAAAAGAAAATATCCCAAAAATCATTCATCAATTATCACATAGAAAACATGCAAAATATATTGCTGTAAACTGTGGCGCTATTCCAGAGGGAACTATTGATAGTGAGTTATTTGGTCATGAAAAAGGCGCTTTTACGGGAGCAATTTCTGCCAGAAAAGGATATTTTGAGGTTGCAGATGGAGGAACCATTTTTTTAGATGAAGTAGGAGAACTTCCATTAACCACCCAAGTACGTTTATTACGTGTGTTGGAAAATGGAGAATACATAAAAGTAGGTTCATCTCAAGTACAAAAAACCAATGTAAGAATTGTTGCCGCAACAAATCTTCAAATGGAGAAAGCCATTCAGAAAGGAAAATTCAGGGAGGATTTATTTTATAGATTAAGCACTATCGAAATTTCTTTACCTCCTTTAAGAGAGCGTAAAGAAGATATTCATTTATTGTTTAGAAAGTTTGCTGCAGATTTTGCTCAAAAATACAGCATGCCTACAATCCGCCTAGAAGAAAATGGAATAAAATTACTTTCTAGATACAATTTTCCTGGAAATATTCGCCAATTAAGAAATATAGCTGAGCAAATTTCTGTAGTTGAAGAAAACAGGATCATTTCTCCAGAAAAATTAATGCAATACCTACCTAATAACAGAGGTAACCTACCTGCTCTAATTGGCAACCAATCGAGTTCTAATTCAGATTTCGCAAACGAACGCGATATTATGTACAAAATTCTTTTTGACATGAGAAGTGACATCAATGATTTGAAAAAATTGACGTTGGATATTATGAAAACTGGAAATATTGATGAATTGAATGAAAAGAATCATCAGTTAATTGAAAAAATATATCAAGAACAAAATACTTCCGAAACTGGAAATGTAGAAGTTGTTCAGATTCCAGAAGTTGCTACTATTGAAAATCAAAATACTTATGATTTTGTAGAAACGATAGAAGAAAACGAATCGCTATCTTTACAGGATAAGGAGGTTGAAATGATTAAAAAATCTCTTGAAAAAAACAACAATAAACGTAAATTGGCTGCCAAAGAACTAGGCATTTCTGAAAGAACCTTATACAGAAAAATAAAGCAATACGATTTGTAAAACATTCTTTTGTTTATCTTTGAAATCCTTATGAAAAAACCAATATCAATTTCGTTATTTATTTTTAGCTCTTTGCTAATTATTTCTTGTGGCCCTTATTCTTTTACTGGAGGAAGCACAGGAAAAGCAAAAACAATTCAAATAGGTTTTTTCAGAAACAACGCACCTTTAGTAGAATCTACTTTAAGTCAGAAATTTACACAAGATTTGCGAGATTTATTTCTTCGTCAAACTAGTTTAAGCTCTGTAAACACAGATGGAGACTTAAGGTTTGAAGGTGAAATTACTGACTATAGAATTACACCAATGAGTGCAACAGCACAACAAACTGCGGCTCAAAATAGATTAACAATAAAAGTAAATGTTCGATATTTCAACAAAAACATTGAAAAAGATAATTTCGAAAAATCATTTTCTCATTACTATGATTACAATGCGACAACACAATTAATAGGTAGCGCACTTGAAACTGCTTTTGATGAAATAATAGAAAGAATTACACAAGATATTTTTAACGCCTCTGTAGCTAAATGGTAACTAGATTATGAACACAAAAACACTTGCCAAATTACTACAAAACCCTCAAAATTTCAATTCAAAAAACACCGAAGAGTTAAACACTGTTATTAATGAATACCCTTATTTTCAAGCTGCAAGAGCAATTTATTTAAAAGGATTAAAAAACAACGAGAGCTTTAAATACAATGCTGAATTAAAAACAACAGCTGCTTTTACAACTGACAGAACCGTTTTGTTTGATTTTATTACTTCAACAGAGTTTTCCGAACCAACAACACCGAATGAAATCAAGGATGTACATCAGCAAATTTCAGAAAAAATAATTTCTGAAACCCCAAATCAGATTAAAGAAGAATTAGAGATTGGTAAGCCTATTTCATTTACAGAAAAAGAAACGCATTCATTTAATGAATGGCTACAATTATCTTCTCATAAAAAAATAGAAAGAAGTCAAAAAACGAATGAAGTAGATAATTTTGCTATTATTGATAACTTTATCAAATCCAACCCCAAAATTAGCAAAGTTCCAAAAGACGCTGAAAGATATTCTGTAGTTACAGAGAGCAAGCAAGATTCTTATCTAATGACCGAGACTCTAGCTAAAGTTTATTTAGAACAAAAAAAGTACGAAAATGCAATCAAAGCTTATGAAATATTAAGTTTGAAATATCCAGAAAAAAGTGGTTTCTTTGCAGACCAAATTAAAAGAATTAGAATTTTTATAAAAAAATAAATCATGAGTAGTTATAACATATTTTTAGTATTGATATTAATTGTAGCCATAGCGCTAATATTAATCGTTATGGTGCAAAACCCAAAAGGCGGAGGATTATCTTCTTCATTTGGTGGTGGAGGAGCCCAATCTATGGGAGGTGTTCAAAACACAAATAACTTTTTAGATAGATCTACTTGGACATTGGCAATTTCATTGTTTGCTTTAATTTTATTATCAAATTTTGCAATTGAAAGAGAAAACAGCACCAACCCACAGTTAGAGAATACATTAGAAAATGTAACAACTCCAACTCAAACAACTATTCCGACAAGCACTACAAAAGATAGCGCACAATAAGGAGTAAAATGATAACAATATCTTTAAAATGCCAACGTAAATGACACGTTGGCATTTTTTTATATCTTTATTTTACAATCAAAATGAGAACTAGAAAAAATGTCAGCTATTATCTAGTGGCATAATTTCTGACTACTTAGAAAACATAACTATTAATTAAATATAAAAACTATATATAATGGCATTAAATATTAAACCTTTAGCAGATAGAGTTCTTGTTGAACCTGCTGCTGCTGAAACTAAAACAGCTTCAGGATTAATTATCCCAGATAACGCAAAAGAAAAACCTCAAAAAGGAACTGTTGTTGCTATTGGAACAGGAACCAAAGATGAGCCTTTAACTGTAAAAGTTGGCGACACTGTTTTATATGGTAAATATGCAGGAACTGAACTGAAATTAGAAGGTTCTGATTATTTAATGATGAGAGAGAGCGATATTTTAGCAATTATTTAATTTAAAAAAGAAACAAAATGGCAAAGGATATAAAATTTGATATTGAAGCACGTGACGGGTTAAAACGCGGTGTAGACGCTTTAGCAAATGCAGTAAAAGTAACCTTAGGTCCTAAAGGACGTAATGTAATTATCTCTAAAGCTTT
>CAJXVT010000083.1 GCA_913062575.1 uncultured Flavobacteriaceae bacterium
ATTCGGGTTATTAAGCTGCTAAAGCGTAGTTATCTTCGCCGTTTAAAAAGTGTGAAATAAGTTTTACGAGTCTTGATTTCATTCCTCGGTATGCTTACA
Source organism: uncultured Flavobacteriaceae bacterium (assembly GCA_913062575.1). GTDB lineage: Bacteria > Bacteroidota > Bacteroidia > Flavobacteriales > Flavobacteriaceae > Polaribacter. Next base: position 100 of record CAJXVT010000083.1, read on the forward strand.
TTCCAACGCGTCTCGCTGTCAAAACCAGTCGTCCCCTTATCTTGAATTTTAATTCTCAAGACTGGATGGCAAATTTATAAATAAAAATGAGAATTATAAGGTTTGTGCAGCATTATAAAATGGAATATCTTCGAGCAAAATTTAGCACAGTAAGAAATATGAAGTTTGGAATCATAAAAGAGCGTAAAAACCCACCAGATAAGAGAGTTGTTTTTTCACCAAAAAAACTACAAGAATTTAAAAACACGTATCCAGAAGCAATTATTAAAGTAGAAAGTTCTGATGTTAGAATATTTTCAGATGCTGAATATCGAGATGTTGCGTTAGAAGTAGCAGATGATGTCTCTGATTGTGATGTAATGATTGGTGTAAAGGAGGTTCCATTGGATGCTTTAATTCCGAATAAAAAATATTTTTTCTTTTCGCATACCATCAAAAAAGCAGATTATAACAGAAAATTATTGCAAGAAGTTTTAAAGAAAAACATAGAGTTGTATGATCATGAAACCATCATGAAAGAAAACGGCGCACGTTTAATTGGTTTTGGACGTTATGCAGGTATTGTTGGTGCTTACAATGGTTTTAGAGCTTTTGGATTGAAAAATGACGCCTTCAATTTACCAAAAGCAGAAAATTTAGCAAATCAAAAGGCATTGATTTCTGAGTTAAACGCAATTGATCTACCGTCTATCAAAATTTTATTGACAGGAACGGGTAAAGTAGCTTTGGGAGCAAAAGAAATGTTAGACGCTATGAGTATTAAAAAAGTATCTATTAATCAATACCTAAATCAAGCTTTTGATGAAACGGTTTATTGTTTGATCGATGTGTTGGATTATAACAAACGAATTGACGGACAAAATTTACTTAGAAAAGATTTTTACAACCATCCAGAAAATTATAAATCTGACTTTATGCGTTTTGCAAAAGTAACTGACTTTTTTATCGCTGGACATTTCTTTGGTGATGGATCTCCGTATTTATTTACACGTGAAGATGCAAAATCTACAGATTTTAATATTAAATATGTTGCAGATATTTCTTGTGATATTGATGGGCCAGTTGCTACAACAATAAGATCATCTACAATTGCAGATCCTATTTATGGATATCATGCAACCACAGAATCTGAAATTGATTTTAAAAATGAAGAAGCCATCGTTGTTATGGCGGTTGATAATTTACCAAGTGAATTACCGAGTGATGCAAGTGAAGGTTTCGGAGAATTATTTTTAGAACATGTGATTCCTGCTTTTTATAACGATGATAAAGACGGAGTTTTAGCAAGGGCAAAAATGACTAATAGTGATGGAACTTTAGCTGATAGATATTCATATTTACAAGATTATGTAGACGGAAAAGAGTAATGTTACAAGACCAGCAATTCTTAATAGACGTATCAAAAATGAGAATGCCGTACGGAAAATACAAAGGCAGGTTTCTCATTGATTTACCAGAGCATTATATTGTTTGGTACAATAACAAAGGCTTTCCTAAAGGGAAACTCGGCCAAATGTTAGGTTTGGTATACGAGCTTCAATTAAACGGTTTAGAAGATTTAATAAGAGAGATTAAGAAGCGTTATTCTTAATCTCTCTTATGTTTTATATAGTTGTTTTTACCTGTTAAAAAACCTACTCTTATATTAAGACTAAACAGTTTATTACTGCTTCCAACCATGTTTCCTAATCGTACAGGTTCGAAGTCATCAGTATCAGATTGAGAACCCATGAAATAATGAAATCCGAAAGAAGTATCGATTGAAATTTTTCGTTGTAAAATCCATTGATTTCCGTATTGAATTCCAAAATGAAAAAGAGTATGTTTTACATTTTTATTTGAATTGTAGTATCTGTATTTATAGTCAATTGAGCCAGTACTAAATCCTACTATTGGAGCAAAATAAGGGCCGTGAAGAATATGTTTTGGTCTGTATTCTTTTTCACCAAAAAATGATTTTGTTTTTAGCCTGTAATGCAAATCTATACCTAGTCCACTTCTGCTTTCTTCATTTCCTGATTTGGATCCTAAACCATAAATTTTAAGTTCTGTCATGATTGATTGTCCTGGGTTGATGGCTCTTTCGTAAGCAAATGCCAAGGTGTTTCCTCCAAAAGCAGAGAAGTTAATTAGGATATTATTGATTTTGTCTTCTGCAAAATAATAAGGGTTTTTTTCTGGATCTTTGATGTCTAAATCTTTTTTTCCATAAGCAAATTCGACATTTGTAATTAGCACTTTGTCTATGGTGTAGATTACTTTATTTGGGTCATCAAATAAAATGTATTTGATGTTGTTTTTAGTAACTTTTTGAATAGTTACTTTCATTTTGTTACCATCTTTTTTGGTGATTACATCTTGAGCAAAGGAGTTTATACATGCAACAAAGCATAGTAAAATAGCAATAATTTTTGTTTTCATAGTTTTTGGATTTTTAAAAGAAACACTCTAATTGTGTACTAGAATTTTTCTTAGGAGTTTATTCTCCATAGTAATCTATCTTTATTTTTTTAATTGTTTTTTCCTTTGGTGTGCGTATTGATTACTCATCATTATCTTTTACATAAAGACATTGCATGTTTGTCAAAAAACACAGTAAATTTTAAGGCCTGTAAAACTTTGCGATATTTGTGGGATGTAACCTAAGGTGTAACTTTTTTCTTTTTCCTTTGATAAGCCTCTAGCTTTCCAACTACTTTTAACAATGGACCGACCAATAAGAGTTCCTAAAACACCTCCAATAACCATGTCACTTACCCAATGGTTATGATCTTTAATCTCAGCTAAAAACACTAAGCTCATAAAGCTATACGGAATCCAATAATTATCATATTCCATTTGAAATACTTTAGCTATCGCAAAAAAAGCAGTTGCATGTAATGATGGAAAAGAAGAAGCTTCTGCACTAGAATACAAATATGTTTTTCTTGAATTAAAAAAATCAAAATTATTGTTAGTCCATGGTTTTTTAATCTTATTTGAGTTCAATGATCGATTTGGTCTATTTCTTCCAAAAATAGTCTTTAGTGCTAATTGAGAAATTATTGTAGAATAAGCAATTGCCTTTATTGAATTTACGGCAGTAAATTGTCCTTTTTCATTGTTTGTGATTAATGAGCTTAAATATAAACCGATGATAGGATAGGACATATATGCATCATTACTTCTTAACCATGTATATAAACCGTCATTACTCTTAATAAATGAGATATTTGGTAATTTATAGTTTATTGCTGGCTCAATTGTATTATGTAAAAACCTTGTTGTAGATTTATCAGCTAACATTAAACCTAATAAACCAGCAGTGTAATAGCCGGTTTTTTTCCAATTATTTGAGAATTCCTTTCCTAAATAAGTAAAATCGTTAGTAATTGTGTTAAAGCTAGTTTTTAAAACGTATCCAGCTGTTTGAAAATGAGATTTATTTTTGAGCACATTTTGTGCAGTAGAATTAAGACATACCATGAAGCATATGATAAAAGTGAATGTTTTTGTTTTCATAGTTTTTGGGTTTTTAAAAGAAACACTCTAGTGATGTACTAGAATGTTTCTTAGGAGTTTATTCTCCATAGCAATCTGTCTTTACTTGTTAAAAGTACTTTGAGATTCAAAGTATATGATTAAATTTTTTTAGTTGTGTTTGATTAATTTTTCCAATGCAGAGATATGTTTTTTGAATTCTAACTTTCCTAATTGTGTTGTACTATATTTAGTATTGGGTTTTCTGTTGATAAATTGTTTTTCAACCAAAATATATGCTTCTTTTTCTAATGCTTTTATATGGCTTGCTAAATTCCCGTCAGTAACCCCTAATAATTC
>CAJXVT010000084.1 GCA_913062575.1 uncultured Flavobacteriaceae bacterium
TGACAAAAATATAAAATTTATTTAGATTGAATAAAAATAAAGAATATATTTGCAAGAAAATTATAAAGAATGATTCTTAATAAAGTTGTGGCTTTAAGCTTTTTCTTAACAAGTGTAGCCGTTTTAGCGCAAAAAGTAGAAGTTAAAAAGGATACAATAAAAACAATATCGTTAGATGAGGTGGTTATCACAAGTCAGTATAATGCGCAGTCAATTAAAAAAGCTGTACATAATGTGGTTGTAATTAGTCGGCAACAGATAGAAAATCAGGCAGCAAATAATTTGGTTGATGTATTAAATTTTAATCTCAACTTAACAATTATACCAAATGCCAAAACGGGCAAGTCTAGTATTTCATTTTTTGGATTGAACGCTGGGTATTTTAATATTTTGATGGATGGTATTCCATTAGTAGGAGACAATAGTTTAGGGAATGACACAGACTTAACGCAGATAAATTTAGATGATGTAGAGCGAATCGAAATTGTTGAAGGTTCAATGGGTGTTGAATATGGAGCAAATGCTGTTTCAGGAGTAATTAATGTAATCACAAAGAAAAATGGAAAGACCAAATGGAACATAAAAACAACATTACAAGAAGAAACGATAGGCAAGGAATATGGTTGGTTTGATAAAGGAAGGCATATTCAATCAGTAAGCATAAGTCACAATATAAATGAAAACTGGTTTATAAGATTTGGTGCTAATAGAAATCAATTTGCCGGTTTTTATAATGATAAACTAGGGAAAGATTATTATCAAAACAATGGTTTGAGAGGTTATGAGTGGTTGCCTAAAAATCAATTAACAACCAATGGAATGCTGAACTATACAAGAAAAAGGTTCAAGCTATTTTATAAATTCGAGTATTTTAATGAAAATCTTTCGTATTACGATGAAGCTGTTAGAGCTAATATTGATATTCAAAATCAAACGAGTAATCCTTCTGCAACAGACAGAATTTTTAAAACGAAAAGATTTGTAAATAATTTAAACATCAACGGTTCTTTAAATTCTGGAGCGAATTATAATATCTCTTTATCGTATCAACAACAAAAAAAACGACTAAACGAATTCAATTATTACATTGTTACGAAACAAAAGAGCGATGAAAAAGATGAAGTTTATCAATCTAGTACTGTTTTCTTTTCAAAAGGAACCATTAATAATTTAGTAAAAAGTGATTTTTTTAATTTTCAGTTAGGATTTGAAAATAGATATATTAAAGGATTTGATACACAGGCAACAGGAAGTGTTACGCAATTAAGCAAATCACAATCTCAATCCAATTATGCGTTGTTTGGTTCAACAGAACTTAACATTACAGAGAAGTTTTTGATACGACCTGGTGTACGATATGAACACAATTCGAAATTCAAATCTAAATTTCTAACTTCTTTAAGTGCACGTTATCTACTAAATAATGGATTTGAATTGCGTGCTAATATTGGCACTTCTTATAGAACACCAAACTTTGAAGAACTCTATTATTATTTTGTCGATTCTAATCATGATGTGCAAGGAAATGAAAAGTTACATCCAGAAAATGGTTTTTCGGCCTTTTTAAACTTAAAAAAATATAGCTACATTGATAATGTATCACTTTTAAACTCATTTAAAATTAGTTATATAGATGTACAGGGTAAAATAGATTTAGCAGTTGTGAATACCTCGCCATTACAATATAAATATATCAATATTGATACATATAAGTTATGGGGAGTTACTTCTGAAAACACCTTTAAAACGAGTAATTGGACCTTAAATATTGGTGCAACTCTTCAAGGTATATCTAGAATCTCAAATAATGAAATAAATGGGAAGAATGATTTTTTATATTCTTATCAGATAAATACAAGTGCAACGTATCATCTAGAAAAATGGAATACTTTTTTCTCTTTACTATTAAAGCACAATAGCAAACAAAGAAATTATATTGCAACAGGTACAGACAGCTTAGGGAATTCGATATTTTCAAAATCGACAACAGATCCTTATACTTGGCTAGATGCTTCCATAAAAAAAACATTCTTTAACAACAGTATACAAACTACCATTGGTAGTAGAAACCTATTAAATATTACAAACGTAACTGTAAATAATTCATTAACAACAGGTGCGCATACAACAGGTAATAATTCGCTATTACTTGGCTATGGACGTTCGTATTATTTAAAAATTTTATATAACCTTAATCTTTAATAATTAATATCATGACAAACAAATTTTTCACACTTATTATGTGTGCAACCGTATTCAGCTTTATAAGTTGCAGCAATAATGAAGAACCTTTAGAACCTATAAAAATAGTAATTGAAGGCGCCTCAATTGCCCCAGAAATAGGTGGGCCAAATGAGCCAAACCAAGTATATGTAGATTTAAGTACGAATACATCAACACCAATAAGAAGAGATTCTTGGGATTTAGGTTTTTATTCAGGTACAGATTTTAGAGTAACTATAAATGGATCTGTGTATATGGCAGTTGCTCAATTATCAGAAACTAATATTGATGCAGTAAATTCAACTACTGCAGAGGTAGTAGCATTGCAGCCTAAAGTTGCTGTTGGTACTTTTGATGCTGATAATATAAACTATATTGATTCGCGTGTTGGAGACATCACAGATACTGCAATCTCAGAAATATCTGTAACAAATTCTGAAAATAAAGTGTATTTGGTAAACCTAGGTTTTGAAGTTGGAAGTACAGCTCCAGCAGTTGGATCTGTTGCTATTTCTGGAGCTGCTAGAGGATGGAAAAAAATCAGAATTTTAAGAAAAGGCAATAATTATGTATTACAATATGCAGATTTGGATGCAGTTGCACATGCGGAAGTTGAAATCTCTAAAAATGCTTTATACAATTTTTCTTATTTTAGTTTTAATACAGCAAGTGAAGTGAGTGTAGCACCAGAAAAAATGGAATGGGATTTAAACTTTACAGTTTTCACGAATGAATTTCCAAATTTTGGCTCTTATGGGTACTCAGATTTTGTAGTAAACAATACCAAGTCTGATGTAAAAGTGTACATGATAGACACGGATGTAGATTCTTTTACTTATGATGCTTATTCAATCATAGATGTAGATGCTACTAAATTTACAGAAGAGCAACGGGGAATTGGAAGTAGTTGGAGAAATGGCGGAGGTCCTGGAAGTTTACCATCTTTAAAAGACAATGTTTTTTATATTATAAATGATACTGATGGAAACCTTTATAAACTGAAATTTTTAGCCTTAACCAATCAAGCAGGAGAACGTGGATATCCTGAGTTTGTGTATAGTTTATTAAAATAATGTAATTGTTGATTTGATTAATTACGAATAAGGCTGTTTGAGAGAAATTTTAAGCAGCTTTATTTATTTATTATAAATCACCAGTTTTGTCAATCCATGTTTCTTTGGTGTGGTAGCAAAAGACAAGATGTGTTCTTCTACTTTTTTAGCGACTCTTGGTTGCGGAAAGAGTAGT
>CAJXVT010000085.1 GCA_913062575.1 uncultured Flavobacteriaceae bacterium
ATTTTAATTTTCTCTGAATTTCTAATATTATTAATCAAAAACTTTGGCTATTACTTTTTGATGTCTCTTTTTAAATCGTGCACTAGATCCAGCAGCAGGAACAGCGTGATATTCTCTTGAAGCAACCTCTAATCTTAATTTTGGGAAACGCTCTAGCATATAGCTCCAAGCGCCCATATTTTTAGGTTCTTCTTGTGCCCAAACAAAACGTTCTGCATTTGGATAGCCAGCTAAAACAGTTTCTAATTGTGCTTCATGTAAAGGGAATAATTGCTCTATTCTAACTAAAGCAATATCATCTCTTCCATTGTTTTCGCGTTCTGCAAGTAAATCATAATAGAATTTACCCATACAGAAAACAACTTTTTTAATGTTGTTTTTATCTACAAATTCATCATCAATTACTTCTTTGAATGCACCATTTGCTAAATCCTCAATCGGATTTACTGCTTTAGGATGACGCAATAAACTTTTTGGTGTAAATACAATCAATGGTTTTCTAAAATCACGTTTCATCTGACGACGTAACAGGTGGTAAAAATTTGCCGGAGTTGTACAGTTTGCAACTTCCATATTATCTACAGCACATAATTGCAAATACCGTTCTATTCTTGCAGATGAATGCTCAGAACCCTGCCCTTCATATCCGTGAGGTAATAAAACAACCAATCCGTTTTGTAATTTCCACTTGTCTTCTGCGGCAGAAAGGTATTGGTCAAAGATAATTTGTGCTCCGTTAGAGAAATCTCCAAACTGAGCTTCCCAAATCGTTAAACAATTAGGATAGGCCATTGCATATCCATAATCAAACCCTAAGACACCATATTCAGATAAATGCGAATTGTAAATAGACATTTCACCTTTATTATTTGAATTGGTATTTAATAGGTTAATTCTTTCCTCTGAATTTTCATCACGTAAAATGGCATGACGGTGAGAGAATGTTCCTCTTTCTACATCTTGTCCAGAAATACGAATGTTAAATCCTTCTTCCATCAAAGATCCATAAGCTAAGGTTTCTGCCATTCCCCAATCTAGAGAATTGTTTTCAAAAACCATTTTGGCTCTACCTTTTAGAATACGCTCTGCTTTTCTTACAAATTGTACGCCTTCAGGAGTGGTAGAAACTATTTTTGCAATGTTTTTTAATTTATCTGTATCATAAGAAGTATCTACAGTTGCTAACATAGCTTCTTTTCCTTGACGAGGAAAATTCTCCCATGTTTTTGCCATAAACTCTCTTACTTTAGAAGTAGAATCTTCTTTAGATTTGTTAAACTCTGTGTCTAGCATCAATTTAAAATCGCCAGTAATCTGAGTTAAATAATCTTGAGTAATGGTTCCTTCTTCTAATAATTGATTGGCATAAATATCTTTTAAATTTTTATGCTTTGCAATTGCTTTGTATAAGTTTGGTTGTGTAAAACGAGGTTCATCACCTTCGTTATGACCATATTTTCTGTATCCTAATAAGTCAATAAAAATATCGCGTTTGAATTTTGTTCTAAACTCAATTGCTATTTCCATTGCATGGCATACGGCTTCTACATCATCTGAATTTACATGTAGTACGGGTGATAAAGTTACTTTGGCAATATCTGTACAATAGGTACTAGAACGTGCATCTAAGTAATTGGTTGTAAATCCAACTTGGTTGTTTACAATTAAATGTACAGTTCCTCCGGTTTTATACCCATTTAACTGTGCCATTTGTATTACTTCGTAGACAATTCCTTGACCAGCAATTGCCGCATCACCATGTACTAAAATAGGTAAAATCTTAGAATCGTCTCCGTTATATTTTTTATCAATTTTTGCTCTAACAATTCCTTCGGCAACTCCACTAACAGTTTCTAAGTGCGATGGATTTGGAACCAAGTTCATCTTGATGCTGTTTCCGCTTTTGTAGGTTTTGCTTAATGTAAGTCCTAAATGGTATTTAACATCTCCATCTAAATCCTCATCTTCGAAATCTTTTCCTTCAAACTCGTTGAACAATTCACGAACTGGTTTTCTAAAGATGTTTACCAATGTATTTAAACGACCACGATGTGCCATTCCTAAAACGCATTCTTTTACGCCATACTTTTCTGCAGCATCACGTAATAAAACACTTAATCCAGGGATTAATGCTTCACCTCCTTCTAAAGAGAATCGTTTTTGACCAACATACTTTGTCTGTAAAAAGTTTTCAAACCCAATTGCCTGGTTTACTTTTTGTAAGATGTACTTTTTAGAATCTGGGTTGTAATTAGGTAAGTTGCTGTTTTTATTCAAACGGTTTTGCCACCATTTTAATTCTTCAGGATTACGTAAGTACATATATTCAACACCAATAGAATTACAATAAACGTTTTCTAAATGGTTAATGATATCTGCTAAGGTTTTTGGGCCGATCCCTAAAATATCTCCTGCACTAAAAACAGTAGTTAAATCTGTAGGAGACAATCCGAAAGTTCCGATCGATAAATCTGGAGAATATTTTCTTCGTTCTCTTACAGGATTTGTTTTAGTAAATAAATGACCACGCGTACGATATCCATTTATTAAGTCTATTACTAGAAACTCTTTGCGAACTCCTTCAGGAATTTCTGAAGTAATTTCATCATCATCTGTTAATGAGTAATTCTCATTGGCTAAATCATAACCTTGAAAAAAACTTCTCCAACTTGGTTCTACTGCATCAGGATTGGTTAAATATTGCTCGTATAAATCGGCAATAAAACCTGTGTGTGCTGCATTTAAGAACGAAAACTTGTCCATATATTTGTATAATACTTTGTGTATAAGAAAGTAACTTTCGCAAAAATACAACTTTTGCTAAAATGGGGCTTTCTTTTTCGAATTATTTGAAAGAATATTTATCTCTTTTTTTTTAAAAAAAGTTTGGCAGTGTTTCAAAAAGATTTATATTTGCACTCGCAAAACGAAAGTATTGCTAAATTCCTCCTTAGCTCAGTTGGTTAGAGCATCTGACTGTTAATCAGAGGGTCCAAGGTTCGAGTCCTTGAGGAGGA
>CAJXVT010000086.1 GCA_913062575.1 uncultured Flavobacteriaceae bacterium
CGAATCAAGATTTACCATTATTATAATTTTAGTGTTTTTTATTTAGTTGTGTTAAATAATAAACAACAAAAGTACAGTTTATTTTTACAAAAAATAAGTCAATTTTAATTTTTATCAACTATTTATTGTTGATTTCTTTTTCATAAAATTCACACACATTAAGATCCATCCTAGAATAAATAACAGACCTCCTAAAGGTGTTACAAACCAGATACTTTTAGCTGCAACATCGGTTAATTGAATCACATAAATCGACCCCGAAAATAACAGAATCCCAATAAAAAACAACCAACTAATTTGTTTTCTTTTTCTATCAGAAAAACCCGTATATGTATTTACAAATAACAACACTATTACATGATACATTTGATACCGAACTGCTGTTTCAAAACTATCTAATTGATCAATTGTCAATGTTTCTTTTAAAGCATGTGCACCAAACGCTCCAAATATGATTGCTAAGGCTCCTAATGCTGAGGTAATTGTTAAATTTTTATGCATTTTATCGATTTTTGTTTTATTTTAAACTTTTTTAAATGATTTGTGTATTTTAGCTATCACAAAGTTTACCATATATAATAGGTAAAAATAATTATAAAAACACAAATGCGAAATATATTAATTATTGGAGCTGGAAGATCTTGTTCTTCTCTTATCAAATATTTATTAGATAAATCTACATATGAAAACTTACATATTATAGTAGGAGACATTTCTATTGACGAAGCAAAAAATAAAACACAAAATCATCCAAATTCTACCGCTATTAAATTAGATGTGTTTAATGAAGCAGAAAGAACAACGGCTGTGAAAAATGCTGATATCGTTATTTCTATGCTGCCAGCTAGATTTCATTTAGAAGTTGCTAAAGACTGTATTAAGTTTAAGAAAAACATGGTTACTGCTTCATACATTTCTGAAGAAATGGATGCTTTAAATGCTGATGCAAAAGCCAACAACCTGGTGTTTATGAACGAAATTGGTGTAGACCCAGGAATAGATCACATGAGTGCAATGCAAGTGATTGATTCAATTCATGATAGAGGAGGCAAAATGTTACTGTTCGAATCTTTTACTGGTGGATTGGTTGCCCCAGAAAGCGACAACAATTTATGGAACTATAAATTTACTTGGAATCCTAGAAATGTAGTTTTAGCTGGTCAAGGTGGTGCAGCAATGTTTATTCAAGAAGGCACCTACAAATACATCCCGTATCACAAATTATTTAGAAGAACTGAATTTTTACAAATTAATGGAACAGGGAAATTTGAAGCCTATGCAAATAGAGATTCTTTAAAATACAGAGGTATTTATGGTTTAGAAAATATTGCAACAATGTACAGAGGAACTATCAGAAAAATTGGTTTTTCTAGAGCTTGGAATACCTTTATTCAATTAGGGATGACAGATGACACCTATACTATTGAGCATTCTGAGAACATGACCTATCGTGATTTTACAAATTTATTTTTAGCATACAGCCCAACTGATTCGGTTGAATTAAAATTAAGATCTTATTTAAAAATTGATCAAGATGATGTGATGTGGGAAAAGTTACTAGAACTAGACATCTTTAGCACCACTAAAAAAGTTGGCTTGAAAAACGCAACTCCTGCACAAATATTACAAAAAATATTATCTGATAGTTGGACTTTAGAAGAAGAGGATAAAGACATGATTGTAATGCACCATAAATTTGGGTACGAATTAGATGGCAAAAAGCATCAAATAGAAAGTAGCATGGTTGCTACTGGAGAAAACCAAACGTATACAGCGATGGCAAAAACAGTTGGTTTACCAGTTGCTATTGCTGCATTGAAGATATTAAACGGAGAAATAAAAACTCCTGGAGTTCAAAGACCAATTACAAAAGAAGTCTATACACCTATTTTAAAAGAATTGGAAGAGTATGGAATTATCTTTAAAGAAAAAGACGTAACCTATTTAGGATACAATCCTGAAAACGTAACTGGATAAATTACATCTATGGGGATAGATGCGAAAAGCGCGGTTTCGAAGAAATTTGAAATCGCCTTTTTTTTTGCAAAAATTACATCCTCAAATAAAACTCCTTCGTTAAATTGATATACTCTTTAGTATATTGATGTCTAGAAATCTCGATTGTTAACTCTTCAGTTATTACTTCTTGTTGTTTAAATGAAAAAGTAAGCATACTTCTTTTAATAGCAGAAGTTGTATTTCCTTTAACATGACACACTTTTTGCAAGTGCATTTTTTGTTGATTTGCCATTTCCACAAAACTCTGCTCCTCTTTAAAAGGAATGATTACAGAAAACGCTCCAGTTTCTGAAAGTAATTTAGAGGCTCCAATTATTAAACTCTCAAATGATAATGATGACGTAAAACGGGCTTTATTTCTTGAACTATCTTTAGATTCAAAATCATCAGAATAAAATGGCGGATTGCTAACAATAAGATCATATTGTTCCTCTTCTTCAGTCATTTCATCAGCAAACTCTTCAAATGAAGCATTGTAACAAAACAGTCGATCTCCCCAATCACTCATTTCAAAATTCTCTACACACTGTTCATGTGCTAACGCATCAAGTTCCACGGCATCAATAGTCATTGCTTCTGAACGTTGTGCTAACATTAAAGAAATCATCCCTGTTCCTGCACCAATATCTAAAATTGTTTCTGGATAATGATTAAGTGAAACCCAAGCACCCAACAAAACCCCGTCTGTACCAACTTTCATTGCCGTTTTATCTTGATGAACAGCAAATTCTTTAAATTGAAAAGGTTTTGAATTGATGTTTTTAACTTTTAAGGTTTCTAAGTTTGTTTTGTAGAGAAGAAGGGATTTGCTCAACTTTCCTCAACAAAACTACGTTTTGAAAACAGAAAAACCAAACTTATAAATTCAAGCAAACTTGATTTACTGTTTGGCAGTTCTATTTATCCGCAGAGAAGAAGGGATTCGAACCCTCGATACGTTGCCGTATACACACTTTCCAGGCGTGCGCCTTCGACCACTCGGC
>CAJXVT010000087.1 GCA_913062575.1 uncultured Flavobacteriaceae bacterium
ATAATCTACAGCCACAAACGATGTGAATTCTGTTGCTAAATTATAACGGAGTCCTAAGTCAATTACCTGTTGTTTTACATTTGAACCAAAATTTCTTTTGTAGTCAATTAATCGTTCAATCTTTTTCCGTGCCCACATGTATTTTAGCGCTTCATTATTGGTACTTAACTTTCCGCTTTGAACTCGTATTGTTTGATCGAATTTCCCATTTCCTTGATACCCAGAAATCTGTAAACTCCCTGTTGGTTTTCCTTTGTATTTACCATAAATTAATATCGGCCTATCTGAAAAAACATCTGGAATTGTCTTTGGTTCTACATCGTAGATTTCAAAACCGTTTGTTTTGATTTGTATTTGAGTTAAAAGTGGAGTAGAGATGTAGTTTTTAAATTCTTTAGCAACTATATAAGCGTCTTCTTTAGTTGTTGCAACAAAAGATAAACTGTTACTAACTCTTGCAATTCCATCAATTAAATACCTGTTAATTCCATTTCCAATTCCGAATGTAAATACATTTGCTTTGTTTAAATGGTTTTCAATAAACTCAAAGACATTCTTTTCTACATTTATATATCCATCTGTAATTAGTACTACGTTTCTTGCCGAACTAGGATTGCTTCTTGGTAGTTGATATCCGGCTTTTAAAGCCTTTAATAATCGAGTTCCATGCCCGTAATTATTAAAAGTTCCAGTTAAAAACTGTAAAGCTTCAGTTAAGTTCTCTTGAGTTGCTTGTACAGATTCTTCTTTAAAAATTGTATTATCAGCAGAAAACAATAGAATGTTAAATCGGTCATTTTCAACTAAATCACTGAGTAAATTTCTTAATAACGATTTGCTTACTTCTATTGGATATCCCATCATAGAACCAGAAACATCAACAACAAATAAGTATTCTCTTGTTGGAATTTCACTTTTTACAGTTTTTAATTTTGGTTCAATTAATATAGAGAAGTAATTTTCTTGTTCTCCTTCATATAGCAATAATCCTGAGTTTATTTTATTACTTCTCAACGAATATTTTAATACAAAATCTCTATTTGAAGGGTTTTTGTTTTCTGCCGATAATCCAACTTCAGCCGAATTTGCATCGGGATAATGCACATTAACTTTATGCGTTTTAGATGTAATATTTTGAATCATCATTCCTGCATTAATAGTTACATCAATATCATAATCATACGTAGCATTTACACCTTTGTTGGTGTATGGTTGATTAAATACAGTTTCCTTTTCTGTACTTTCTCCTGTATATCTTGGCCCAACAACACCAGGAAACACAAATTGATATTCTTTGTTTTCTGTTGTAATCATTTCGGTATAAAAAACGTCAATAGTAACAATTTCGTTCGGCATAATATTTGCCACTTTCATCTGAAAAACATTTGGTCTGTGTTGGTCTAGTTTTGCCGCTCTTTTGCCTTGTTTTATTGCTTTTTTGTACACCTTTTCGGCTTGCTCTTTTTCAAAAATTTCGGCTTTTGTAATTCTGTTTCCAACAGTTAACTGCATATTGTGTACAGCTGCATTTGTTGACATTGGAAATACATATTTGGCTTCTATAGGCTGCTTTCCTAAATTCTGATAGGTTTGAGTGAGTTGTACCTGAGCAATTGTGCCAACAATTTGAACGTTAGATTTTGTGCTTTTTAAAGGTATGTGTGCATGCTTAGTCAGTACTTTTAAATACGGACTTTCTGCTTTTTGGCTAAAAATGCATCCGCTTACACTAAAGAAGAATACCAGGATAAAAGTTCTCATAACTACAGGTTTTGAAATGATTATTCATCTAAAGTAGTATGAGAACTGGATTAAATTTAGGGCGTTTTAGAATTCGTACCGATTGAATTAGAATTCGTAAAAAATGAAGTGATTAATTTAAAATCAATGGGTAATCTATGTCTTCAATAGATATTAACTGCTGTTTAAAATGGGTGTTAATTGCAAGCAATGAATTCAATTCTTTTAATTCTTGTTTATTGAAAATTAGATACAAATTTTCATGTAAGGTTTGTATGGGGATTTTTCTACTTCCTTTAATACTAGAATGCGATTTCTCCCAGATGTCTGGCTCTATTTCTGTAATATGTTTTCTGAATTTTAAGAGCTGTCTTCTGTTAAATTCGAAGTAAATATTATTAAAAGTTAAATGATACATCTGACAACTTTTACAGATGGTAAGTTCTCCATTTTT